>JAYVNZ010000276.1:0-4328 GCA_043758185.1 Gemmatimonadaceae bacterium
GGTTCCAGGTGTGTGTGCAGGTCGATGAAGCCCGGCGTCACTACGCGTCCCGCGGCGTCGATGACGCGCGACGCGAGCGCGCGCGACAAGGGACGTCGCGAAATCGCGGCAACGCGGTCGCCGGTGATGGCCACGTCGGCGCGGTAGCGGCGGGCTCCAGTGCCGTCGATCACGCGTCCGCCGACGATGAGTACATCGTATCGTGGCTGCTGCGCGGCGAGCGCGTGGACAAGGAATAGCGGTATGAATGCGAAGCGCAGCGTCATGCGAACCGGTGTGGGGGACGTAAGGGACGGCTAACCTACCGAATGACACTCGGCCTTGACAGATCGATCCTGACGTTCTAAGTATGGTGTGTGCTTCGGCACCGCGGCCCTTGTGGCGATTGCATCCGCGTCAACAACTGCTAAACCGCCCCGGAAGGTCTCGGGCGGATGGTCGCCTCGAGGCCTTTTTTCTTTTTCTATCCCTTGCACGCGCGCCCCATGATTCGCGTCCCCTTCATGTGCTGCTGCCTCATTAGCATGTGCGGCTCTCTTATTCGAGAGACGGACGGGCGCGAGTGTGCACGCTGCACAACCGCATGAGCTGACCGAGATTCACTTCGGCACGCCCGCCCGGCCCTCTCACGAGACGGCCGGGCTTTTTTTGTTCATCCTCACCACTTCCACAGGAGCACCATCATGAGCGCCACCGTCGAGCAGGAACGCATCCAGGGATTGGGCACCCGCGCCATTCATACGGGCCAGGAAACAGCGGATCCTACCACCAAGGCACGCGCCGTCCCCATCTACGCCACCACCAGCTACGTGTTCGACAGCCCGGAACACGCGGCCAGCCTTTTCGGCCTGCGCGAGTTCGGCAACATCTACACACGCATAATGAATCCCACCACCGATGCCTTCGAGCGGCGCATCGCCGACCTCGAGGGCGGTGTGGCGGCGGTGGCCACGGCGAGCGGACAGGCGGCGCAGACCCTGGCCCTGCTCAACCTCGCGCAGGCGGGCGACTCCATCGTCGCGTCGTCTGCACTCTACGGTGGCACGTTCTCGTTGCTCAAGTTCACCTTTGCGCGACTCGGCATCACCACGCGCTTCGTGGACGTCAATGATCCGCAGGCCTTTGCGCGCGCCATCGACAAGACAACCAAGGCGGTCTATCTCGAGACCATCGGGAATCCGGGGCTCGAGGTGCCGGACTTCCGCGCCATCGCCGACATCGCTCATGCTGCCGGCGTTCCGGTGGTTGTCGACAACACCTTTGCCACCCCGTTCCTCAGCCGCCCCATCGAGCACGGCGCGGACATCGTCGTCCACTCGGCCACCAAGTGGATTGGCGGGCACGGGACCAGCATCGGTGGCGTGGTGGTGGACAGCGGGCGCTTCGATTACGCCGCATCGCCCCGCTTCAAGAGCTTCTACGTCGATCCCGAGCCCGCGTACCACGGACTCTCCTTCGGCGGCGTGTTCGGCAACTTCGGCGGTGCCAACATCTCGTACGCCATCCGGCTGCGCGTGCTCCTGCTGCGCGACATCGGCGCCGCGCTCTCACCATTCAACTCCTTCTTCTTCCTCCAGGGCCTCGAGACACTCCAGCTGCGCATCGAGCGCCACTCGCAGAATGCGCTCCGCATCGCGAAGTACCTCGAGGGACATCCGGCCGTGAAGTGGGTGAGCTATCCCGGGCTCGAGTCGCACAAGACGCACACGACCGCGGCGCGATACCTGGGCGGCGGATTCGGCGGCGTGCTCACCTTCGGGGTGCTGGGAGGCGAGGACGCGGCCAAGAAGGTGATTGCAGGCTCGAAGCTCTTTTCGCTCGTGGCCAACGTGGGCGATGCCAAGAGCCTCGTCATCCATCCATGGAGCACCACGCACCAGCAACTGAGCGATGCGGATCGGCAGGCGGCTGGTGTGACCGCTGACCTCATCCGGCTCTCGGTGGGTATCGAGGATGTGGCGGATCTCGAGCATGATCTCGACGTCGCGTTGCGCGGAGCTGTCGGTCTGTGACCTCGTCTGCACCGCTCGTGGAGTCCGGCAACGCATTCGCCCCCGCACTGGGGGCGGAAGCACCGCGACACCAATGTATCCAGCTGCTGGACCAGTTCACGCTCGAGAGTGGGGAGGTGCTGCACGACGTGCGGCACGCGTACTTCCTGGACGGAACGCTGAATGCGCAGCGTGATAATGTCGTCGTCGTGTTTCATGCCCTCACCGGTTCCGGGGATGCGGTAGGGGACTGGTGGAGCGAGGTCGCTGGTCCGGATCGCGCGATCGATACGAATCAGTACGCGGTGCTCTGCACCAACCTTCTGGGGTCGTGTTACGGTACCACTGGCCCGTCCCACCCTGACCGCCAACCCTTTCCCGCTGTGACGACGCGGGACATGGCGCGCCTCGTCGGCCAGCTCGTTGCCTCGTTGCACATTTCATCCGTCGCCCTCGCCATTGGCGGATCGCTTGGCGGCATGGTGGCTCTCGAATTCGCCGCCAGCTACCCCGCGTTGACCCGGAACGTCATCGTGCTGGCGTCACCGGCCGAGCATCCCTCGGCAGCCGTGGCGTGGAACCACCTGCAGCGGCGCGCTATCGCACTCGCCGGCGAGGACGGCCTGGAACTGGCGCGCATGATCGCGATGATGACCTATCGCACGTCGGGTGAGCTCGACGAACGGTTCGGTCGTCGCCGGAGCGAGGAGGGCGCCTTCGCTGTTTCGCAGTACCTGTCGCGTCACGGAGAGAAGTTGCGTGCGCGGTTCGACAGCCAGAGCTACCTCACCTTGCTCGACGCCATGGATACGCACGACGTGGGGCGCGGTCGAGGTGGCGTTCGTGCCGCGTTGCGGCCCGTGTCTGCGCGCGTGATCGGCGTCGCCATTCCCGGGGACCTGTTGTATGACCCTCGCGACGTACGACGCTGGACCGATGATGCGGGCGCCGAGTATCGCGAGATGCATTCTGTGAATGGGCATGATGGTTTCCTCACCGAAGCCGCGCAGGTGTCTGCGCTCGTGCGCGAGGTGCTCGGCGATCGATCGGATCGCTCGCAGCATGAGCCGCGAGGGGTTCGCCGCGCTGCGCACGTCGGCCATGCCGCAGCGGCCGATGTGGTGATCCTGGGATACGGGCGCATTGGTCGCGAGCTCGCTGCGCAGCTGGTGGCCGTGGTTGGCTCGCCGAGCGTGCGTGTGGTGGCGGTGGTGGACCGCACTGGCTATGTGCTTGATGCGGCTGGGATTGGCGCGGAGCAGCTCGCCGCGCTGGCACTCGCGAAGGAGTCGGGGCTTTCCCTTGTCGACACGGAGCATGGCGTGCGTGGCAGTGCGGCCGAGGCGATCACCGAGGTGCACCGGCATACTCCTTCGCGTCCCATTCTCGTGGACGTGACGGCGGGTGATACTGGCGAGGAGCTTGAGGCGGCTCTTGTCGCTGGGATGGACATCGTGCTGGCGAACAAGCGGCCGCTCGCCGACGCACGTGGTGCTGGCGGCGGTCTCGCGCGCTCGGCTGCGAGGCGCGGGCGGCGGATGCTGCATGAGGCGACCGTCGGCGCCGGCCTGCCCATTATCGACACCATCGGCAAGCTTCAGGAATCCGGTGACGTGGTGCTCGGTATCGAGGGGTGCCCGTCGGGGACACTGGGCTACCTGTTCGGCGAGTTGGGTGCGGGCACGCCGTTCTCCGCCGCGCTCCGGACTGCCATGTCGCTGGGTTATACGGAGCCCGATCCGCGCGAGGACCTTTCGGGCATGGACGTCGCGCGCAAGGCGCTGATACTCGGGCGGCTGCTCGGCTTCGAGGGCGACCTGGATGCGGTGGGGGTGGAGTCACTCGTGCCGCCGGCGTTGCGCGTCGTTGGTGCGGAGGAGTTCCTGAGTCGGCTGGGTGAGCTGGATGAGAGCTGGCGTGCGCGGGTGGAGGATGCGTCGCGCGATGGGCGGGTGCTGCGGTATCGTGCAACCGTGTCGGCAGCAAGCGTGCGAGTGGGGCTTACGGCGGTTGATAGTTCGAGCCCGCTTGCCACGCTCACGGGGACGGACAATCAGTTCTCCATCACCACGCGGCGGTATCGCGACCATCCCATTGTGATTACGGGGCCTGGGGCTGGCGTTGGTGTGACGGCGGCGGGGGTGCTGAACGATGTGCTGAAGCTGGCGCGGTCGCGCTGATGGGGCGGAGTGCCCTGAATGGTTGTAGGCCGGAGTCCAGCCGGACTTACGCGAGGCGGAAGGGTTCCATCGGTTGGATAGGGTCCCGAATCGCGGCCTCATGCCTAATTGGCGAGTCGCGCATCTTATGCAGCAAGCCCCTGCAGCCTATTAACGC
>JAYVNZ010000277.1:0-12025 GCA_043758185.1 Gemmatimonadaceae bacterium
GTACGCTTCGGAAGCCTCCACCTGTCCGCTGTCCACAAGTTCCAGCAGCGCGTCATTCAACGTGACCATGCCCAGTCGCTTCGACGTCTGCATCACGGACGGGATCTGGAACGTCTTGCCCTCGCGGATGAGGTTCGTCACCGCAGGAATGGAGAGCAGCACCTCACGCGCCGCCGCACGACCGCCGCCGATCTTCTTGCACAGCGTCTGCGACACCACGCCTTTGAGCGATTCCGCGAGCATGACGCGAATCTGCGACTGCCGGTCCGCCGGAAACTGATCGATCACGCGATCGATGGTGCCCGCGGCCGTCGTGGTATGCAGGGTCCCGAACACCAGGTGCCCCGTCTCCGCCGTCTCGATCGCGATCGCCACCGTCTCCAGGTCGCGCAGCTCCCCAACGAGGATGATGTCGGGATCCTCGCGCAACGCCGCGCGCAGGGCACTCTTGAACGAGCCGGTGTGCACGCCCACCTGGCGCTGCGTGATGATGCACTTCTTGTTGGGATGCACGAACTCGATCGGGTCCTCGATCGTGATGACGTGATCGGAGCGCGACCGGTTCACCAGGTCGATCAGCGAACACAGGGTGGTCGACTTGCCCGAGCCCGTAGGACCCGTGACCAGCACGAGCCCCTTGTTCAGCTGGCAGAGCCTCTGCACCTCAGGGGAGATGCCCATCTGTTCGACGGTCACGACGGTGGCGGGAATCTGCCGGAACACCGCGGCCGGCCCGTTGCGATCCTTCAGCGCGTTGGCGCGGAACCGCGCGATACCGGCGATCTCGTACGCATAGTCGGTGTCGTTGGAATCCGTGAACTCATTGCGATTGCGCTCGGGCATGATGGAGCGCAGCATCTGCTCGAGCTCCTCGGACTCGAGGGGCGCCTGGTCCATCCGCTTCATCTCACCATGCAGGCGGATGATGGGAGGCTCGCCGCATCGCAGGTGCAGATCCGATGCGCCCTTCTCGACGATGGTGCGGAGCAGCACGTCGAGTGCTGCCTTGGCGCGCTCGCTGCCGTCGAAGCTGCCGATGGCATCGCCGGAGGCGCCTACACCATCGCGGCGGTCGCCCGCCTTGGCAGTAACCGGTGCGGCAGGTGGCGGTTCGACACGCGGCGACGTGGCCATCGGCGGCGTGGTCATCGTCGTCGCAGCTTCCTCCCTCACTATCGCCACCGCGCTCGTGCGGCGCTGTCGCTGGCGCGCCTCGTCCATCGTGATGCGCACGTTCCAGCGCCCGTTCTCACGCGCGGTCCGGACGTCAAACGAGCCTTCGTCCGACGCATAGGGAAACGCGGTGCCCTCCCCCGCGTCGCAGGCGGCGGCGGCGGCGGGCGGAGCAATCTCGCGGACCAGCGCAAGAATCTGTGGGCCGGTAAGAGGGGTCTTGGTCACGGGGCGCGATGCTCCGGCGATCTCGAGCTCCGCAACTTCCCCCTCATTGAGGCGGAAGGCGGTCGCGCGCTGGGTGACCATCACTGCGAGAAGACGATCGATCTGGGCCATGATCGTCAGCTCACCGGTCGCGCATACGCGATATGGGCCGTGCTGAACAGCAGCAGCTGGTCGGCCGTAAACAGGGGGAGGAAGCGCAAGGGGGTGTTATTGAGAAAATCGATGAGGCGGGGGCGATCGGCGCGCAGTTCGGGAAACACTGACCCGATGCGTGTGTCGCCATTGAGAAATGTAATCTCCACATGCATCCCGATCGTGCCAGTCTCGGCAGGATCGTCGCCCTGCGGGAGCTCCGTGGCGACGATGGCGATCTGGGATTTCTGCACCAGGAGCAAGTCGTCCGACGCCCGGACGACTGGCAGGAAGGGCGCGGAGTCGTTGAGGACGTCCAGCGGCTCCTCCGGACCGGCGCGGAACCGCGCGAACGATTGCAGGAAGATGTCTCCCTCCACCTGCAGGCCGGTGCCGAGGATCAACTCGACGTGATGGCGAACCTTCTCGATTCGATAGTCGCTCATGGGAAGCAGTGTCGGTGCCGTGCGCCCCGGCGTCAAGCCGTCAGTGGCGGTGCGCGACCCCGTGCGGTTACGTTCCGGCCGTGCTCGGACGTGTGCTGGCCATCATCGCCCTTCTTGCCCTGAACGGCTTTTTCGTCGCCGCGGAATTTTCCGTCGTGCGGTCGCGCCGTTCCCGTCTGGAAGCCATGGCGCGCGGAGGAGACACCAAGGCGCGCCTCGTGCTCAAGGCCACTGCCAGCCTGGCGCGCCTGCTGTCGGCCAGCCAGTTCGGAATCACCCTCGCCAGCATCGGCATCGGCGCGCTGGCCGAGGAGACCCTGTCGGCGGTGTTCGCGCATTTCTTCATCGCCGTTCCGCTGCCTGCGCGGATCGGCGCGGCGGGCCTGGGCACGGCGTGCGCTCTCTCGGTAGTCACGTACTGCCACGTGGTGTTCGGAGAGCTGGCGCCTCGCGGCGCGACGATCAACAATCCCGAGCGCGTCGCGCGCTGGCTGGTGCCTGGCCTGGTCGCGTTCGCCTGGATCACCAAGCCCTTCACGTGGGTGCTCAACCGATCGGCGGAGCTGGTGCTTGCGCCGTTCGGCCTGAAGGCGGGCAGCGCGGAGGAGAACGTGCACTCCGCGGACGAGTTGCGCATCCTGGTAGAGCAGAGCCAGGAGGTGGGCGTTCTCGAGCGACAGGATGCCGCGCTCATCGAGGGCGTGTTCGAGTTCTCGGAAAAGAATGCCCGCGAAGTGATGACCCCGCGCACGGCCATCGACGCACTCGACATCGACACGGAACTGGACGACACGATCGCCTTCGTGATCGAGACGCAGCGTTCCCGCTATCCGGTGTACGAGGAGACGATCGACAACATCATCGGCCTGATGCTGGCCAAGGACCTCATCCCGCTGCTGCGCAATCCCCCGCGTCGCTTCGCCGTGAAGGACGTGATGCGCCCGGTGCATGTGGTCCCGGGGTCGCGCGAGGTGGAGGAAGTGCTGGCCGACTTCAAGCGCCTCAAGGCACACATGGCGGTGGTGCTCGATGAGTATGGCGGCACCGCTGGCATCGTGACCATGGAGGACCTGCTGGAGGAGATCGTAGGCGAGATCCTCGACGAGCACGACGACGCGGAACTGCCCACTCCAGTGGTCGCGGACGCCGATGTCATGGTGGCGGGCACCACGAACATCGGGGAGCTGAATGAGCGCTTTTCGCTCGAGATCCCTGACGACGAGTTCACCACCATCGGCGGCTACATCTTCGGCGCACTGGGCCGAGTGCCGGTGTCGGGCGACCGGATCACGGCGTCGCACGCGGTGTTCACCGTGCTGAGCATGCAGGGCCGCCGGATCGAGACGCTGACCGTGGACCTGCACAGTGTGGGTGACCGTCGCGAGAAAACGCGCTGAGAATTTTTGGGCCGCCGCATCGATGGCGCCTGCATCTCCTTCCGACGCCGAGCACGCCTACTCCGTTCTCGACACCGATTCCCGCGCGATCGCCGCACACAGGAGGATCGCCTCGATCATGCTGGAGGGGTCGGCAATGCCCTGCCCCGCGATGTCGATGGCGGTGCCGTGATCCGGTGACGTGCGCGGAAAGGGCAGCCCCAGCGTGACGTTCACCGCTGAGCCGAACGACGCCACCTTGATGGCGGTCATTCCCACATCATGATAGGGCGCAATCACGGCGTCGAACGCGCCGCGCATTGCTCGGACGAACACCGTATCCGCCGGAAAGGGGCCGAGCAGGCCGGAGGCACGCGCTGCCGGTGTGAGGAGCTCATCATCTTCCCGCCCGAAGCGGCCACCGTCGCCCGCATGCGGATTGAGCGCGCACAGCGCGATGCGTGGCTCCGGAAGGCAGAACCAGTCGCGGAGGCCAGCGCGGGTAACCGCCGCGGCGGTGGCAATGGCCTCGGCCGTCACTGCGTCGGGAACCGCACGGAGTGCGATGTGCGTGGTCGCCAGCACCACTCGCAGCGGATTCACCATGCCCGGCGCTGGTCGTGCGGCAGCGAGCATCATGGCCACCGGGCGGCCCGTGCGCGCCGCCAGCAGTTCAGTGTGCCCGGGAAAGTCATAGCCGCCCAGGAGCAGGGCATGCTTGTCCAGCGGTGCAGTGACGAGGCCATCGACGAACGCATCCTGCGCAAGCGTGATGGCACGGTCCACCGCCAGGCCGGCGAGCCTGCCCGCCTCAGCCGCCGGAAGGTCCGCATTCCATTCCCCGGTGACGTCGTCCACCATGACGCCGGTACCGCGCGGGCCTATGAGCAGCAGGTCTGCCGCTGCCGCCACGCGCGCATCGCGCAGGGCGGCGGCAACGATCTCCGGGCCGATGCCGCGCGGATCACCAAGGGTGACCGCAAGGCGAACGCGCCGTGGCATCAGCCGCCGTGCATCACGGAGCCGGCGCGGCGGGCGGCATTGGCGCAATGAGCAGGGCATCCTTGTGCAGCGACACATATGTCGCCTTGCGCAATGATTCCATCAACCGCTTCACTCCGCCTTCCTCGGCAAGGCGCGAGCGGAACCGCTCCTTCACCTCGCCGAGCGTCATCTCCCCGCCGACGTCGACCGATGCGAGCTGCGCGACGACGAACTTGGAGGGCACGTTGGTGTTGCCCGCGATGGGAAACTCCACGATGTCCTTCGCCTTCTTGTCACCAAACGCCGCCTGATACGCGGGCGGTAACTGCGAGCGCGGAAACGGCGTGAGGAGCGTGGTCTCCTCACCGCTCGGGAAGTCATGATGCTTCTTGGCGAGCGAGTCGAACGGGGCGCCGGCCTTCAGCGCCGCCACCACGCTGTCTGCCTCGAGCTTCGCACGCACGACGTCGAGCGAGTCCACCTTGGGCGAGATCAGGATATGGCGCGCCTTCACCTCTGCCGGCTGGGCGCGGTCCACGCGAATGATGTGGTAGCCGAAGGGCGTTTCCACCACGGGGCTCAGGACGCCCGGTGTGAGCGCGAACATCCAGCGGTCGAAGGCGGGTACCATCCGGCCGCGGCGATTCCAGCCGAGGTCGCCGCCATTGTCCTTGCTGCCGGGATCCATGGATTCCCGCTTTGCCAGCTTCTCGAACTCGGCGCCTGCCTTGAGTTCCGCGAGCAACGACTCGGCTTTCACGCGCGCGTATTCCCTGGCGGCCGGCGACGGCTTGGGTGCAACGATGATCTGGCGCCAGGTGACTGCGGCCTCGCGCCGTGGCATGCTCGCCTTGTTCCGTTCGAACGCTTCGGCAACGTCCGCGTCGGTGACGTTGGCCTGCGTCATCTTGCCGTCTTCCTTCAGCTTGCGAATGGTACGCGTGATGGTCTCGGAGCGCCGGATGCCGTCGCCGATGAACTTGCGATACTCCTCGGGCATGCCATAACCGGCCTTGGACAGCTCGGCGCGGAATTCGGCATCACTGCCGAACTTCTTTCGCACTTCCTTGTACTGCTTGTCCACCGTGCTGTTCACGTCGGCGTCGGGGACCTCGACCTTGAGGTCCTTGGCCTTCTGGATCAGCAGTTCCTCATCCACCAGTTCATTGGCGACGCCGGTGAGAAAGGCGCGGAAGGCCACGGTGTCCGTGGGAAGCTGCACCCCCTCCTGGCGCTTCTGGATCAGCCGCTCCTGCAGGTTGGACTGGGTGATGACCACATCGCCGACGACGGCCACCACGCGGTCGAGGGGGAGCAACACTGCGGAAGCACCGGGGGGTTGGAGCGATGGTGCTGCGGGTGTCGCGGCAGGCACCTGCGCCACGAGCGCAGGCGCGAGACAGGCCACGAGGGCGACGGCGCGAAAAGCAAGTTGAAAACGCATCATTCTCCAAATACCCGCGGCCCGGCCATGAAGGTCCGGGCCGCTCGTTGTCGGGTGGGAATGCCCACCCGAAGGGTGTTACGGCTTCTTGGGCAGCGGCACCGCGCCAGAGGGTTGCTGTCCACCGGCGGGCGGCATCATGCCTGGCAGTGGCACTGCCGACTTGGGCTGGCTGGCGGCACGAGCGGAATCCGCCGCCACGCGCAGCTTGCCGGCCCGTTCAATCGCCCGGTCGATCCCCGTCGTATTGACCTTCGCATTGAACTTGTCCATGAGGACGATCTGCAAGGGAGCCGGCACCGGCAGCGGCTGGATCTCGCCGGCCATCACACGATCCATGAACTTCTCCACGCGCGCCGCCGCGAGCTTCTCGCGCTCTGACTGCGTCTTGCCACTATCGGCCAGCGACTTGGGGTCGACGTTCAGCGCGGCCCAGCTCTGCACCACCGCCTGCAGGAAGTCGCGATGCAGGCCGTCGATCTCCTCGGGCTTCACCAGCATCCTGGCGCTGTCCGCGCGCTTCAACAGCACCTCGCGCTGCGCCATGCTCGTGACGTACTGCGCCACGAGGGAATCCGGCGCGCCCTGGATCTGCTGCATGAGACGGCCGCTCTGCGGCGACGCGAGCAGCACCAGCGCGACGCGGCCCGCCGTGAGCTCGCCGCCCTTGTAGGTGGCCATCACGGTCTTGTTCGAGCGGCTGTTCATGGGATCCTTGGCCACCATCTTCATGGTGGTGGCGGCATCACTCTTCGCCTTGATGCCGGCGGCGGCCTGTACCTGCGCAATGTAGGTGCTCTCCGCCACCTGCTTGCCACGGCCGGCGGACTGCGCGACGAACGCGTCCTTTGCGTTCGCCCACGAGTTCCGCTGCACGATGTGATAGCCGAACTGCGTTTCGACGAGCGGCGAGATTTCGCCGGGCTTGAGCTTGGCGAGGGCGTCGCCGAACGGCTTGACCATCATGCCAAGTGGAAACACGCCGAGGTCGCCGCCCTTCTCCTTTGACGGATCACCGCTGTATTTCTTCGCCATGTCCGCGAAGTTGGCGTCTGTGACCTTGGCCACCACGCTCTGCGCCAGCCGCTTCACGGAATCCCTTGTGGCCGCCGGTGCATCGGCCGCCACCATGAACAGGATGTGACGCGCGGAGTAGAGGCCGCCCTTGGCTGCCACGTACGAATCCTCGGAACCTGCCTCAGCCGGAAGCGATGCCGCAACAGATTCCATGAAGCGACCCAGCTTTGCGTTCTCGAGCATGGCCGCGGCCGACTGGTCGATGGCCTTCACGTCTTTCAGACTGTCGCCGCGCGCTGCCGCGAGGGCCAGCAACTGATACGGCACCCAGAGGTCGCGCGACACAAGCAGCGCGACATCCTTGTTGAGGGGGATCTGCATCTTGGCCTTGCCAAGCAGGTCGCCCAGCCGATTGACCGTGAGCTGCTGTGATCCGGCGGTGGCCACCACGTCCGTGTGAGCCGAGAAGGCCTCGCCGAGTCCGCTGCAGGCGGCAAGCGTCGTCGCACAGAGGGCCAGCACGAGGAGCGAAGTACGTTTCATTGGAAAGCTGTCGTCAGGTAGGATGAAGCGCGCGATCAGATCACCGCACGCAATGCGCGCACGAGCCCTTCCAGGAGCTGGGCGCCCCCGAGCCGCGTGAGCTTGAGCGAGAGCGGGTGCGCGCGCCGCACTTCCGCCTGGAACTGCACTTCGTGGAACGCTGCGGACAACCCCTTCATGCGTGGCACCGCAGAATCCCGAAAGGTAATACGGGCCTCCTCGCCGCGCACCAGGATCCCCTCGATGCCGAGAATGCCGCCGGTGACGCGCAGGAGTGCCATTGCAAGCATGGCTTCCGCGGGCGCCGGCACGGCGCCGAACCGGTCCCGGAGTTCGGCCCTCAGCGCCTCGATCTCCGTGGGTGTCTCGAAGCGGGCAAGCCGCTTGTAGACGTCGAGCTTGGCCTCCTGCGCCTCGATGTAATCGTCGGGCAGGTAGGCGGGGATGTCCATCGACACATCTGCCGGCCGCGGCTTGGGCGCAGTGTCGCCGCGCATGAGGCGATTCACGGTCTCGTCCAGCATGCGAAGGTAGAGGTCGAAGCCCACGGCATGCACGTACCCGGACTGCTCGGCGCCCAGCAGGTTGCCGGCGCCTCGCATCTCCATGTCCTTGAGCGCGATCTTGTACCCCGCGCCGAGCTCGGTGTGGTGCTCCAGCACCTGCAGGCGACGCTCCGCCTCGGGATCCACGGAATCCGGCACGAGCAGGTAGCAGTACGCGCGGCGATGCGAGCGGCCCACGCGGCCACGCAGCTGGTAGAGTTGCGCCAGGCCGAGATGGTCGGCGCGATTCACGAACATGGTATTCGCGTTCGGCACGTCGAGCCCACTCTCGACGATGAGCGTGGAGACGAGGACGTCGATCTCTCCACCCACGAACCGGTGCATGATGTCCTCGAGCTCGTGCTCCTTCATCTGGCCGTGCGCGACGGCGATGCGCGCGCGCGGCACGATGCGGCGGATGTAATCCGCGGTGGCCACGATGGTCTCGATGCGGTTGTGCACGAAGAACACCTGGCCGCCACGATCGAGCTCGCGCGAGATGCCTTCGTCGATCAGGCCCTCGTCCATCATGGGCTCCACGAACGTGAGCACCGGCGAGCGATCGCGCGGGGGGGTCTGCATGAGCGTCATGTCACGCAGGCCGGCGAGCGACAGGTGCAGCGTGCGCGGGATGGGCGTTGCCGTGAGCGTGAGCACATCGGTGTCGAGCTTGAGATGCTTGAGCCGCTCCTTGTGCTTCACACCGAAGCGGTGCTCTTCATCCACGATGATGATACCGAGATCACTGAAGACGACATCAGGACTGAGCAGCCTGTGGGTGCCGATGACGATGTCCACCTTCTTCTCGGCCAGCTCCACCAGCGTCTGCGCCTGTTCCTTTGCCGACTGAAAGCGACTCATCACGGCGACCTTGATCGGGAAATCGGCAAGTCGCTCCTGGAAGGTGCGCGCGTGCTGGTCGGCCAGAATGGTGGTGGGCACGAGTACCGCGACCTGCCGGCCGCTCTGCACGGCCTTGAACGCCGCGCGCACGGCGATTTCCGTCTTGCCGTAGCCCACGTCGCCGACGAGCAGCCGGTCCATGGGACGCGTGCTCTCCATGTCGGCCTTCACGTCCGTGGTGGCCTTGCGCTGGTCCGGCGTGTCCTCGAACAGGAAGCTGCTCTCGAGCTGGCGCTGCCACGCCGTATCGGGCACGTGCGCCGGTCGCGAGGCAACCTTGCGCCGAGCGTAGAGGTCGAGAAGCTCGAGGGTCATTTCCTGAATGGCCGCGCGCGTGCGGTCGCGCTGCTGTCCCCACCGCTTGCCCCCCAGTTTGTGCAGGCGCGGAGGCGGCGCGTCGTCGTTGACGTCGTCGGCGGATCGATAACGCTCGACCTGGTCAATGCGGTAGAGCGGGACGTTGAGGCGATCGCCGCCCTCGTACTCGATGACGGCGACCTCGATGGTGCTCTGTCCAACGAAGATGCTGTCGATGCCGCGGTAGATGCCGACGCCATGCTCGAGATGCACCACATAGTCGCCGAGCTTGAGCGCGAGGGAATCCGCGCCTCCGCTGACATAGCGCCGGGCCCGGCGCACGCGCCGCTCACGCCGAAAGATCTCGTGATCGGTGAGCACGCGCATGCCCTTCTCGCGATCGCCAACGGGCAACAGCCATCCGCCGCCGAGCGCGCCAACCACGAGCGCGGCGGGCGACGGGTCGCGCGTGTCCTCGTTGAGCAACTCGTCCAGGCGCTCGCACTGCCCCTCGTTGTCGCAGAGGATCACGGTGGGCACGCCGTCGCGCACGAGGCGGCGGAGACGCGTGATGTCGCGGTCGATGGGCTCCGGCGTCGTGAGGGGGAAGACGACGTCTGCCTTCTCGGCAACGGGATCCACGAGGCGCAACGCGCCGAATGCGGCCATTGCCTGCGCGGCGCGGTCGGGCGCATCGAAGAGTTCCTCACGCGGGTCCACGTCCTCGCCGCGGCGGCGGGCGAGGTCGATGTGGTGCTGCGCCTCATCCCACGTGCGCTTGAACTCGGGCAGCAGGTGCGTGCCCGTGGGATACACGAGCAACGTGTCCGGCGGAAAGAGCGCCGCAACGGAGAGCCGCTCACCCTGCGTGGCCTCGGCCTTGAGCTGACCGTCGACGGGCAGCACGACGGCGAGGTCCACCGTGCGCGTGGATCGTTGCGACGACAGCTCGAAGTGCCGCAGATCCTCGATTTCGTCGCCCCAGAACTCCATGCGCACGGGATCCGTCATGCCGAACGAGTAGACATCGAGAATGCCGCCGCGCAGCGAGAATTGCGCGACGTCCTCCACCATGGGCACGCGCTCAAAGCCTATGCGCTCGAGATGCTCGGCGAGCTCGCGCGGCTTCCGCACGTCGCCCTTGCGGAGTTCGATGCGGAGATCGGCGAGGGCGCCGGGCAGCCGCGTGCGCTCCAGCAGCGCGCGCGGCGTGGTGAGCAGCACGCGGATCTCACCGCGGCTGAGGCGCTCGAGCGTCTCGACGCGTTCGCCAGCGACCTCCACGTGCGGCTCTGCCTCGCCGAATCCCTCGCGCGGCGGATACAGGGCGACGGGTGCTTCATCGAGCAACGTGTGGAGGTCCGCAAGCAGACGCTCGGCCTGC
Organism: Gemmatimonadaceae bacterium; assembly: GCA_043758185.1. Classification (GTDB taxonomy): domain Bacteria; phylum Gemmatimonadota; class Gemmatimonadetes; order Gemmatimonadales; family Gemmatimonadaceae; genus AG11. Next base: position 10,473 of record JAYVNZ010000277.1, read on the forward strand.
GGCAAGCCGTCCGCGGCAACCACGAGGAAGCGGCTGGGCAAGCGACGCGCGAGCGCGGCCACCAGCGCCGCATCGGCGGAGCCGGGCAGACCGGCCACTCGCAACTGCGTTGCGGGGGCGGGGAGCGTATTGAACACACGGTTGAACGCGGGAAGGCGCTCAAGCGAGTCGAGGAGACTGGGGAGGGACACGGTCACATACCTTTAAAAGCGAGTACCAACCAAAGACTTGTAGTACCGAGTACTTCAGTAACCAAACCAGTACGAGTACCACTGCACCAACCCTGCGGCTGACATTTCGCCCGCCCATACGAGGCTCATGTACTCGTACTGCGTTGGCTACTTAAGTACTCCGTACTACAAGTCTGCTGTTCCATACTGTTTTGCCCTGTTCCTGCGGACTGCCACTGCCTCGCCCGCCAGCAGCAACAAGGCAAGCAGGAGCAAAGGAGTTGTGGCCGGTCGCCGCGTGCCCCCCGCGAAGGTGTCGCGCACCCACGTCGCGCTCTTCGTTGCCGCACGACCGCGCGCGCCGGCCAGCCGCGCCGAAAGCACTTCGGCAGGCAATCGCGCGAGTGCCGATTCCTCCGGTGGAGCGTTGACCACGAGCGCCCCAACGCGGCGCGCGCCCCTCAGGATGAACCACACGCCGCGCTCATCCGGCGCGAACGCCTGGCCTGCTGCAAGCGAGCGGCGCGTGCCCGCCGCATTCTCGATGGCGTCCGCGTCAGCGGGAAAGTGCACGGGGCCGCCGGGCGTGGCGACGAGCGGTGCACCAGCGTCGCCAGTGGACGCGCCCAGCCGGAGTCCGGCCATGTCGGCGAGCCACGGAACAAATGCGGCGCGTACGGGCAGGTTGGTTGCGGACGGATCGAGTCGCGAACCCACGAGCACGTAGCCCGGGCCGGAAACAACCCATGGCTCGCCGGCGGCGGTGGCAAGTGTGTCCGACGGCATGGTGCCCTCGCGCACGAGCCGATAGCGCGACGTAGTCGACACTCCGTCGAGCCGGGCGCCGCGCACGATGGCGGGTGACGACTCGACGACACCGAACCGCCATGGCACAGCGAGCCGCGCGAGCGCACGGTTCGCCGCGCCGAGGCGCACGGGGTCGGGCGGCGGGGTGATGAGGGCGGGAAGTGACTGCACCAGATCCGCCGAGGCGATGCGTATGTCGCGGCCCGTCGTGGCGCGGCCGTCGGCGATAAGTGTGGCCAGCGCCGTCTGGACGAAGGTGCCTGCGGACGGGTCGATGTTGACGGCGGGCGGAGGACCCAGCCACACCGCGGCGACGCGGGCGTCGTCGGCCGTGTAGTCGTCCGGCTCGAGCTCGACTCGAAGCTCCTGCCAGCCACGCTCTGGCGGCGCGACACGGAGCTGCACCGCTTCGCCACGTGCCGCCGCGCCGCGCGCGAGTGTCCGCGTCCCAAGCAGGATACGGTAGCCCGAAGAATCGGCCGCATCGATACGAGCACTGATCGCACCACGCGGCGTCCAGCGCACGGGATCAACCTCAAGGGACACGATTGCGCGATTGCGCGGCGGATTGCCCGG
>JAYVNZ010000278.1:0-2273 GCA_043758185.1 Gemmatimonadaceae bacterium
AGAATGCCAGACACGGGTCGATTTGTTCCCGGAGCTTCGTGATGGCAACCTCTACTTCCACGTCGACCTCAACGCGCGGCAGTCCCCCACCATCGCGGCCTTCCTCGCCATCCTCTTCTCCGCGGTCAACGGCCATCCCCCCGAGACCACGCTCGCCATTCCCGATGACTTCGTCCGCCAGATGATGGAGGGCATCGGGCTCGCGGGCCGCGAAGTGGGCCTCAACGCCATGCTCGCCCGCGTCAAGCGCCACGCCCGGCGCGCCATCGCCTGATCCCGGTACCATGACCCGTTCGCCCCAGACGTACGCCAATCACCGCCGCCTGTTTCCCCTCTTTCACTTCGCCGCGCTCCCGGTGCTGCTCGCCAACGTGGTGGTCTGCGTGGCGCACGCCATCCGGCAACCCGCCCCGTTCAACGCCTGGCTGGTGGTTCTCTCGCTGGGACTGGTCGCCGGACTGCTCGCCGTTCGCGCCTCGGCGCTCATCGTACAGAATCGGCTCATCGCGCTCGAGATGCGCCTGCGCCTTGCCACCAGCCTCGCGCCAGAACTGCGCCAGCGCATACCGGAGCTCCACCTTGGCCAGCTCATTGGACTCCGCTTCGCCGGCGACGGAGAGCTCACCGAGCTCGTCGAGCAATGCCTGCGCGGCGATCTCGCCACCACAGATGCCGTGAAGCGCGCGGTGCGCGACTGGCGCCCCGACTACATCCGCGCCTGACTGCCCCATGCAGCGCATCCTGAGCGCCTTTGCCTGGGTCGCCACCGTATCCATCGTGATCGTCGGCACGCTGTACGTGGGCGCAGTCTGGCTCGTGACCGCCCCATTTGATCCCGGCCGCTACCACGCCGGCCGAGCCTTCCGGCAGCTCGCCGTTGCACTCGTGACCATGAATCCACTCTGGCACTTCGAGACCGACGGCGACGCCCCGGACAACCCGCGCCTGCCCTACGTGGCCGTGTCCAACCACGAGTCGTATGCCGACATCTTCCTCATCAGCCACTTCCCCTGGGAAATGAAGTGGCTGAGCAAGGACACCATGTTCCGCATTCCCTGCATGGGCTGGATGATGCGCATGGCCAATGACATCCCCATCGTGCGCGGCAAGCGCGAGAGCATCGTCAGCGCCATGCGCGGATGCCGCGACCGGCTCAGCAAGCGCGTCAGCGTCATGATCTTTCCGGAAGGCACGCGCTCCCCCACCAACGACCTCCTGCCCTTCAAGGACGGCGCATTCAAGCTGGCCATCGAGGCGGGCGCACCCATCCTTCCCATCGCCATCGCGGGCACGCGCGACTGCATGGCCAAGGGCAGCTTTGCCTTTCGCCGCGCGCGCGCCAAGGCCCGTGTGCTCGCGCCCATTCCCACGGCGGGCATGACAATCGCCGACGTCCCCACGCTCCGCGACCACACGCGCGAGGTCATCGTCAGCGCACGCCTCGAGTTGCTGCGCGAACTGGCCGGCGAAGCACGCAGCGCGTGAACACCGCGCCCAGCGGCGCACCGCGCAGCGAGGCCCAGCTCGACGATCTCCTCTCGCGGCCCACTCCCTCACTGCCCACCATTCTCGCGCGCGTGCCCGGCGACATCATCATCCTGGGCGCAGGTGGCAAGATGGGCCCATCCCTCGCACGCATGGCGCGCCGAGCGGCGCCCGAGCGACGCATCATCGCGGTATCCCGCTGGACAGACACGCAACAGGCCGAGGCCCTCGGCACACTCGGCATCGAGATCGTGCGGGCGGATCTCCTCGACCCGCGCGCCGTCGCCGCCCTGCCAGACGCACCGAACGTCGTCTTCATGGCCGGCCAGAAGTTCGGCACGTCCCACAGCCCATCGTCCACGTGGGCCATGAATGCCGGCGTCCCCGCGTTCGTGGCCGAGCGCTATGCCGGCGCGCGCACCGTGGTGTTCAGCACCGGCAACGTCTACCCGCTCTCGCAACCAGACCGTGGTGGCTCGCGCGAGACCGATCCACCGCAGCCCATTGGCGAGTACGCATTTTCCTGCCTCGCGCGTGAACGGCTCTTTGCGGCCGCCGCGGCGCGATACGGGTCGCCAGTAGCCATCGTCCGCCTCAACTACGCGCACGCATTGCGCTACGGTGTGCTCACCGATCTCGCCACCCGCATCGCGCGGGGTGAACCTGTCGATCTCGGCATGAGCTTCGTGAACGTGCTCTGGCAGGGCGACGCCAATGCACTCGCGCTCGCCGCGCTCGCGCAGGCCATGGCACCCGAGCCATTCGTCGTCAACGTGGCGGGTCCGGCC
>JAYVNZ010000279.1:0-3835 GCA_043758185.1 Gemmatimonadaceae bacterium
ACCGGGCGTCCGTCGCCGAGCAGGAGCTGGAAGTGTTCCTCGTCCTGACAGACGACGCGCTCGCAGAGTGCATCCACGAGTTCAACGCCGTGCGCTCGCGCTTCTTCCCGGCCGCTTCCGCGCAACTGTGCGGGCCGCACACCGGGCGATCCCAGGAATCCGTTGACGCCGCGCGTCTCCCAGTTGCGCGGATCGCCCGAGTCGATGAGGATGACACGGTGCAGGTATCGCGCGAGCCAGATGGCCGCCGAGAGTCCGGCCGGCCCGCCGCCGATGATGGCGACGTCGTACAGTTGGTCGTTCATGGTGATGGGGAGGGCAAGATCCGTACTGTGCGTGCTAGTGCTTCAGCGAGCCAGGCGGCACGAGATAGAGCAACCGCAAGGTGGCGCGGTCCGACCTGCTGATGGTTGCCGTCGCGGACTCGCGGTACATCACGCTGGACGGATCGTTCGCGTGGTTCAGCCCGAGCGCGTGACCCACTTCGTGTCGCAGGATGCCGCCCACCGCAACCGACGAGAGGGGGCGTCCGGTGCTGTCGTGATTGGCGACGACAATGGCGGCCTTCGCAATGCGGAAGTCGCTCGTCTGCGTGCGTTCGGTGACTCCGATGCGCTGCCCTTCTTCCGCGCCAAACCGCTCGACCCACCCGATGGTGATGTCGGCCGACGTCGAGTCGTAGATGAAGGTGAAGCGAAGTGGGAAGCCGGCGTCGCTCCACTCCCCGAATACATCCCGTGCCATTTGCGGATAGTGCGGATCGAAGCCGGCGATCGGTGACGAAGTCGAGACGTACACGCGCATGGCATTGTTGAGATGCTCGGGCCAGCTGTACAGCGCGCTGTCCTGCTCGGCGAGGATGTCACCCACATAGGTGCCGACCGCGAGATTGCCGACGCGGCGCCGCAACTCCTCCGCCGACACCGACTGGCCCTTGCCGTCTGGAATCAAGGCACGGCGGACCGTGCCCTGGCTCACACCGGACCGCATGATCGTGGTGTCGCGCGCGAGGGCTGCAACAGCGTGCCGTCGCGTGCGTGCGCGCGCGTCGCGCATGCCCACTCCGGCGATGAACACGGCCAGTCCCGCCACCAGCACGGGGAGCGCAAACTCCGCACGCATCCGGACTAGCGGACGCCTCCCGGCGGCAACGTGTAGAGCAACCGCACCGTGGCCTTGTCCGCCGCGGAGAGGACGCGCACGTGGACGCGGGGCGCCATGACACTGGTGGAGTCGCGCGTGTGATCCAGGCCCAGGAGATGTCCAATCTCGTGCAGCGACATGGCATGCATTGCATCGTCGTCCAGCATGGGTCCATCACGATGGTAGACGGCGAGGGCAATGTCCGCGTCGGTGATCCACCAGTCGTCGTCGCGAGACCATTTCGTGCGCCCGCTGATCTCTTCGTCGAAGTGATCGACGAACGTGACGTGCACGTCGGCGCGTGCGGAGTCGGGAGTGAAGGTGAAGTGGACCGGGAGCCGCAGCCCGGTCCAGTCGTCGAACGCGCGGCGCACGTCGCTCACGTACTGGCGGTTCCACCCCTGGACGCTGGACGCTGGCTGGATCCACACGCCGAGCGGTGTGCGGTCCGGCCAGCGCGCGAGTGCGCTGTCACGTCCGGCAAGCATCTCGGAGATATAGGTACCCCCGGCGCGCTGTGCGAGCGTCCGTCGCACCGCGGCGCGCCTGGGATCGTCGCTCGGCTCTCGTGCAGCGAACGGACGCCCCACCGTGCCTCCGCTGGCCACGCTCGTGCGTCCGCGCGGCGTGCGGACCGGCGACGTGGTGAACGTCAGTAGCGCAAGGAGGATGGTGGCGGTGACGCAGGGTCGGCGGCGGGAAATATTTCTGGAGGGCGTCATCATGTGGGTCGCGACCAGGCGGGAGCGCCCGTGGCGAGAAAGGCGTCGACCTCGCTGAAGAAGCGCCGTGGCGCCTCCCAGAAGGGCATGTGTCCGGCATGGGGAATGAGGACAAGTCGGGCACGCGGCAGCAACCGTGACAGCTCGCTGGCAACGGTTGCCGGAAGCGCATCCTCCTGTCCATGGAGGACGAGCGCGGGCGTGGAAAGGGCACGCAGTGGTTTGTGCCAGTCATACCCCTCGCGCCGCAAACGTGCCGCGACCGCCGCGCCGGTGATACTTGTCGCAACGGGAGGCGCGAAGTGCGCGGCGAACTCCGCGTCAGCGAAGTATGCCGCGTAGCTCGCACGCGAATAGGCTCCGTGCACAATGGGATCGGGCTGTTCGAGCGCGGAAGGATACAGCTGCTGGAGCACGTCGCGTTGCGACTCCGGCACGCGGGCCGTGGCGTTCGCGTGCAGGTCGTGCATCCATGAGCTGGAGGGCCCCACCGCGTTGACCGTGACGAGCCGTCGAGTCCCTGCCGGGTCGCGCGCGGCAGCGAGCATGGCGATGCCTCCGCCCCATGAGTGGCCGAGTACGTCCCATTGGCGGATACCGAGAGATCGCCGAAGGGCGGGGATATCGTCAGCGTCGTCCTCGATGCGGGCAGCGAGCGGGTCGGCTGGGGGCGGCGAGGCGCCGCGCCCTCGCTGGTCGTACAGGATGACTTGCCGCGTCCCCGTGAGGGGAGACAGCGCGGGCCACAGCAACGCATGGTCGTACAGCAGTCCTCCATTCACCAGGAGCAGTGGAGGTGCATGGGAGACCGGCGGGCTGGTCCATAGAGCGAGCTCCAATCCGTTAACACGCGCAGACATGCGATGCAGTGGCGGCGTGCGTCCGAGCGAGCGGCGGAACGCGAGGTAGTCAGCGTGGGACATGGGAGAAAGTTAAGACACCCTGCGGCACATCCATTGCCATTGTCACGGGCTCGCACGGCAGGATTTCATTGTCTCCGGCCAACAATTGACGGCACTTCGGAACGGCAGAGGCCGCTCATGTTGAAGCGACAATTTGCTGTTCTCCTGCGATGCGTGCTGATCGCTGCAGCGTGCTTCGCCCTGTGGCGTGAAGTGCACGGATTGCAAATCCACCAGCTCGTGGGTGATATCGCCTCCGTCGGGTTCGCGCGGATGGGGGTGGCGCTGGCAGCGACTGTCGCGAGCTTTGCATTGCTGGGCGTGGTGGAGGTGCTGGCGGTTCGGCGTACGGCATTGGGGATTGATCACGTCGTGGGCATCCGGAGCGCGATGGTTACGGCGTTCGTGTCGAATGCCCTGAGCCAGTCGGTGGGCATATCGGTGCTCACGGGCGCCGCTGTCCGCCTGCGAGCCTATGCACGCCACGGGCTGGATGCGGCGGCTGTCGCGCGAGTGACGGCGTTCGTGACGATCACGGCCACGATGGGGCTGCTGGCCGCGGGCTCGGTGGCGATGTACACGGCTGGCGAGGGTGTCTCCAGTGGACCCGTGGCATTCGCCACGCGGCCTACGGCACTGCTGCTTGCCCTGCTGGTGGTGGCATACCTCGTGTGGAGCATGGTGGGCGCGGCTGGTGGAATCGGCGTCGGACGCTGGCGTCTTGAACGCCCCTCTCCCGCGCTGGCCGCTAGCCAGGTCCTCATTTCTTCCCTCGACTGGCTCCTTACCGGCATGGTGCTCTACGCTGTCATGCCCGCCCATGCCGGCCTGACCCCTGCCCTGGTGCTGGGCGCCTACATGATTGCGCAGACGGCGGCGGTCACCAGTCACATACCGGCGGGCGCGGGGGTGTTCGAGGTGATCGTGCTCGCCGTGCTCACGCGTGGTGCGCCGGATGCGTCACGGACCGCAATCGTCGCAGCGCTCGTGCTGTTCCGGATCCTGTATTACGTGCTGCCGCTCTGCGCGGCGCTCGCCGTGGCCGTCGTGACGCGACCGTCGCGGAGA
>JAYVNZ010000280.1:0-6487 GCA_043758185.1 Gemmatimonadaceae bacterium
TCCGGCGCCGCGTGGCATACTGAGCGAATGTTGAACATCGACCTCACGCATCCAGACAATGAGCGCCCACTTCTCGCGGCTGCTGGCTGCGCTCGCTGATCGCTACCGCATCGAGCGCGAACTCGGGGCGGGCGGCATGGCGACCGTCTATCTCGCGCACGATCTGAAGCACGACCGCAAGGTCGCGCTCAAGGTGCTCCGTCCTGAGCTCTCGGCCGTCATCGGCGCCGACCGTTTCCTGGTGGAGATCAAGACCACCGCGAACCTCCAGCATCCGCACATCCTCGCGCTGTACGACTCGGGACAGGTGGACGGCACGGTGTTCTACGTCATGCCGTTCGTCGATGGCGAGTCGCTGCGTGACCGGCTCGAGCGGGAGAAGCAGCTTCCCGTCGGTGACGCGGTCCGCATTGCGATCGAGATCGCGGGCGCGCTCGACTACGCACACCGACACGGTGTGATCCACCGCGACATCAAGCCAGAGAACATCCTGCTGCACGATGGTCGAGCCCTCGTGGCCGACTTTGGCATTGCGCTCGCCGCGAGTCGTACCGAGGGAAGTGCGCGCATGACCGAGACGGGGATGTCGCTCGGCACCCCGCACTACATGAGTCCCGAACAGGCGCTCGGTGAGCGCAACCTCGACGCGCGCACGGATGTGTATGCGCTCGGGTGTGTGCTGCACGAGATGCTCGCGGGCGAGCCGCCGTTCTGCGGTCCCAACGCGCAGGCGATCATTGCGCGCGTCATGAGCAGCGAGCCAGAACCCGTCACCGCGCTGCGGAAGACGGTGCCGGAGCACGTTGCCGACGCGATCCTCACCGCGCTGTCCAAGCTCCCGGCGGATCGGTTCGCGAGTACGGCGGAGTTTGCGACGGCCCTCGGAGGAAGTGCCGCGGCAACGACGAGTCGCTCGGCGGCACTGCGCATGGCGCGAGAGAAGCGGAGTCCGTTCGCGAAGCGCGTCCTGTGGCCCGCCGCATTTCTGGTCGCGGTGGCCGCCGCTCTCTGGGGATGGCTCCGTCCTCGGGATACGGTGGACTATCCCCCGTCGCGCCTCGCGATCCTCACCCCGCAGCTCGGCGACGCGGGAGCCGGTCTCCAGCGCCTCCTCGACATCACGGCCGATGGAAGAACGCTTCTCTACATCTCGGGAGGGAATGGCGAAAACCGCATCATGCGGCGCTCGCTGGCTGACGTGGACGGAACCATCCTCCACGGTGGGAAGGCGCAGCTTGCCGGTGTCGTCATCTCGCCGGACGCGAAAGAATTCATTGCGAACGATGCGACGCAGATGTTCCGGTTCCCGATGGAAGGCGGGAGTCCGCGTGCGCTTCCACGTGAGTTGTCATTTTCCTCATTCGCGGTCTGGGCGAGTGACGGCACGCTCTGGATGAGTCCACAGACGGATCGCGCTCGGGGGATCGCACGGATGAGTGCGACCGGGGAAGTGACCCATCCGTTCGGCTCAAAGCAGTCAGACCTGATGGTTCAGCAGATCCTCCCGGGTGATCGCGAAGCGTTCGTTGTTCGAAATCCCGCGGGAACTGCATTCGGTCCTCCATTCATCCTCGACCTCAAAGACGGCACGACGACGCCGCTTCTCTCCACGAACGTGGTGGAGATCCGCTATTCATCCGGATTCCTCGTCTACGTGCTCCCAAATGGCACGATGGAAGCCTTGCGCTACGACCTCGACGCAAAGCGCACCCGTGGTGCGCCTGTGACCATCGCCACCGATGTCTCGCAGAGCGGCGGCAGTCACGCCCAGTTCGCCGTTTCTCGCACGGGAACCATTGCATTCATCCCGGAGGAACCGCGCTCACTCGTCCTGGTTGACCGGAGTGGGAGTTCGCGGCTCGCCGTCACGGAGCGGCGCAACTTTCATATTCCGCGATTCTCACCGGATGGAAAGCGCATCCTGGTGGACTTCTCCTCCGTGGACGGGCGTGACGTTTGGCAGGTGAACATGACGGATGGTGCGCTGACTCGCGTCACGTTCGACCATGATGGGCACGACGCCACGTGGGAGCCTGACGGGAAGGGCGTCACGTATGCATCGGCGATCCGCGCCGGTGGTGCGTTATCGATCTATCGCACGAAGCTGGGTCGTGCCCAGGAGGCCGATTCACTCATCTCGAATCCGGCGGTGGCCTACACGGGCGTGTGGCTTCCCGATCGCAGCGCGATCCTTACGGTGGGAAACAGTCTCGTGTCGGCCTCGCACAGCGACATCGCCATCATCAGGAATGGTGGACGCGGTCCGGTGGAAGCGGTGGTCGCGTCGCGTTTCGAGGAACAGTACCCCGCGATCTCGGCGGATGGGAAATGGATTGCGTACACGTCCGACCAGTCGGGAACGACGGAGGTGTATGCACGCTCTCTCGCGCCGGGCGGCGACCAGATACAAGTGTCCCTTGCGGGCGGGACGGAACCAATGTGGGGTCCGTCCGGGCGGGAGGTCTTCTATCGCGCGCCTGCTGCCGGCGGCGTCCGTCTTATGTCGGCGTCGATGCAACTGAGCCCAACGTTGATCGTCACGGAGCGTCGCAGCCTGTTCGACGTGTCGGACATCGTGACCGCAGCGCCACATTCCAACTACGATGTGTCGCCGGACGGACGGACGTTCGCGATGGTACGCCAGAATCCCGCGACGCGGATCATGGTGATCCAGAACTTTCCAGCGCTGGTGCAGCAGTTGGAACGCGGCTCCACGCGTCGCTGACGTTCGTTGCATCTCTTCCGTTGAGAAGCCGGGACCGACAGCGTCGAGGATTTTGCCCATGCGTCGAGCGCGAGCGTTCGGCGCCACGATCGGACACCGGCCGAACGCGGAATAGATTCTGTCGATGCTCACCCTTCTCCCCATGAGGCCACGCTGATCGCAGCGTAACCGGCGCCTTGATTTCGAGGCGTGGGGTGCGCGCTCCTCTGATCCATCGAGAGTTGTCGGCATCGATAATCCCGCCATCGTCGAGCTGCACGGGATCAGCGGGCCATTGATGTGGTGGGCGGCAACAACTCGGCTCCAGATCCATCCGGCACCAATACTCTCACGATCATTCGCTGAGTGGCTGCCCTGAACCTCATGGAGGAGCTACGAGACGGTTGCAGGGCCAAGACCTTCACGACGACGTCGCACGCGAGCGCCGCATCGCGTGTGACCACCCGGATCGCCACCGGCGATCCGGGCCTCGGCCTATCTGGCTTCGGTGTAGACGTAATCGTGCTGTGCGTCGTGGAGGGTCAAGGTGCGCTTCCCATCGTGCGTGCAAACGATGAAGGGAAACCCCGCCATCGTGGGATCGACAGTCACCAGTGCTACCGTCCCGTCTTCATTCGACCGCGACGCCATGCGACTGTGCCACAAGCCGACGTCGAATACGACGTCCTTGGCCACGTGGCGCACGTCGATGTGGCCGAGGCCGGGGTTCGTGTAGCGTGCGGCAAGCGCGCCCGCGGCGGCTGGCGTAGCCGGAAGCATCAGCCTGGGACGCTCCTTTGCCATCGCTGCGCGCATGCTGGCCGCAGCGGCGGTCACGCTCCCCGACGCTTCCGGACGCCCGTCGTACACAAGTTCGAGCAGCCGTCGTTTGAACGGGGCAAGGAGGGATCCGCCCTCGTCGGCGTTCGTCAGCAGGACCGCGCCAATGCCGGCCTCGGGAAGCGCGATCCAGTCACTCTTGTAGCCGAACATGCTGCCGCCGTGATGTACCACGGGCACGCCCTTCGCGTGCTCCTCCATCAGCCCCATCCCATACGAGGCGTCCTCACCGGTCGGCACGGTCGGTGCCCGACGAGCGAGCAGGTTCTTCGCGGACACGAGCTGTTCGCCGTTGGGGAGCTTGCCCTGCGAGAGTTCGAGCTGCACGTACTTGATCAGGTCGTGTGCCGACGACCACGCACCTCCCGCCGGGCGGTACGGCACGACGGTGTAGTTGCGATCCATGCGTGCCACCGCTGGCCGCCCGTCGACGTCCCATGCATGCGGGCTCGCGTGGTTGCCGGCAAGTGCTCGGCGCATGTCGAACGTTGTCTCATGCATGCCCAGCGGCTCGAAAATCTTGCGCTGCATGGCCGCGTCGTATGCCGCGCCGAGTTCGCGGTTGGGATACACGAGGTGCGCACCGATGTAGCCAGCGGCCGATGTCATAAGGTTGTTGTACTGAAACAGTTCCCCGAAGCCACTGGTGGGCTGCGTAGCGGCGAGTTGCGCGAACGTGGTGGAGGCGGGCGTGCTGCGAGTGCTGCCGAATAGCCAGTCGAAGTCCTTGCGCGGCAGTCCCGTGCAGGCGCACACGAGGTGCTTCATCAGCACACTCCCCGTGGTCGCCTCGCTCCCCAGACGGAAGGCCGGGTAGACCTGTGTCACTGGTTGGTTCCACGCCAGCTTGCCCTCGTCCACGAGGCGGGCCAGGAGCAGCGTCGACATCCCCTTGGTGTTCGAGGCGATCATGAACTGCGTGTGTGCATCGACCGCCTCGGCGCGACCAAGTTCGCGCACGCCAAGACCGCCCTCGTACACGACTCGGCCATTCTGGACGAGTGCGAGACCAACACCCGGAATACCGAGATCCTTCATGGCGATGCGGATGAACGCCTTGAGACTGTCCACGAGTGCCGCGTCGAAGGTGTGCGGCGTACGTCCGGCGAACCGCTCGCGCACATACCCAGCGGGACGCAAGCTTGCGAGCAGCACGCCGGTTGCGGCGCCCCGCTTCGCGAATGTTGCGTCGCTGCCGTCGACAAGAACGACTGTCCAGTGGCTGCCGCTCCGCCGCGCCATGGCGACGGCGGTGACCGTCTCGTTGGGCGAGATGTCGTACGTGATTGTCTGTTGCTCGTCCCAACCCTCACGCGCTGGCGCCGCGGTTACGAGCTTGACGGCTCGGTTGAAATCGGGCCTCGTAACGCGCCAGGCCTGTGCAGCCGCGTCCGCTGCGTCCGCTGCGGGGCCGACGTCGACGAGCGAGATGCGAGCGTCACCCTCGGGCGCGGCGACAACCATGGAACCGCTCACGCTCGAGAGGGTCCACCCCTTCGGTGCCATGAAGGCAGCGCCCGTTGCGGTGTAAGTCAGGGAATCTGCCGCGAGTGCCGCTGCAGGGGCCATCTGTTGCGCGCGTGCCGCGCCCGCAAGCGCGAGCACTGCGGCGAGTGACGAAGCGATTCGGCAAATCATGGCAGCCATCAGGTAGGAGGATCCGGCGCACTCATCGGTGGACGGGAGGCCGAAGTTGGGCGACTTCATGCAATGAGGGGCGTCGAACAACGCCGGTATTTATCGAAGACGAGTTGACGTCCGATTTTTCACGTCGGAAGGGCAGCGATGGGGGTGTGGTATTCCGCAGCTCTTGGTGGGAGTTACAGCTGTTTCGCCTTCACGAACCGGATGTCGCGCGCTCGGCCAGCCCAGATCTCCAGGGTCCAGCTGCACTGCCGGCGACCCACCTGAATGTGATCACCAACTTCCCGCGCTTCGTCGAGGAGAAGCTGAAGGCGAGCGCGCCGTGACTCACGCAGCGTTCCACTCGTGAGCGACGAGCCCATGCAGCGGGGCGCGCGCGCCCTCGCCTACCGATATGCCATCCGCGCGGCTCAGTTGTCCGAATGTCGGGTCACTTTCGCGCCTTCGCCTTCAACTCGTCGAACCAGTTGTCCACGATGCCCCTGTTGAAACCGGCCATTTGGCGCTTCCGGCATTCGGAAATGGAACGACGTACACCTCGTCTCTTCCTGTCTCGTTCGACGAATAGGCGAGCCAGCGGTCTCCACCAAGACAATGGTTATTAATATGTTCAAGTGCGCCTCTGAGACTTCTTCGTCCATCCGTCCCGCGGAAACCCGGCGCTGCAGATCGTCGTGATCCAGCGCGTCACCCGCGCGCGCTTCATCGCCCTCGGCGCTCGTCTCGCCTGGAGCGCTCGGCCGTGATCGGCGAACGACCCCTCGTGGTCATCCCACCCTGAAGGCATCCTTCAATGGCCTCCCTCCTCCACCCCATCCCCTTTGCCACGCCCCGCTCCGCGGCGCATGAGCGGACCGGCACGCGTGACTTCGCCTGGCACGCGTACGCCGTGGTGGCTGCCGCCACGATGGTCGTGGTCGGGCTGATCTGGGACATCTCGTGGCACATGACCATCGGCCGCGACACCTTCTGGACGCCAGCACACCTGCTGATCCAGGGCGGCGGCCTGCTCGCCGGGTTGGGTTCGGGCGCGCTCGCCCTCCACGCCACGTTCCGGGGCACTCCGTCCGAGCGCGCGTCGACCGTCGGATTCTGGGGCTTCCGCGCTCCGCTCGGTGCGTGGGTCTGCGTGTGGGGCTGCGGTGCAATGCTCACCTCCGCCCCCTTCGATGACTGGTGGCACAATGCCTACGGGCTCGACGTGCGCATCGTCAGCCCCCCGCACATCCTCCTCGGCCTTGGCATGCTGGGGATCGTCTTCGGCGCGCTCCTGCGTACGCTCGCGCTCCAGAATGGCGC
>JAYVNZ010000281.1:0-2606 GCA_043758185.1 Gemmatimonadaceae bacterium
CCGAACACGCGCACGCGATTCTCGCCGTCGTCCGCGAGATGAATGGTGGTGAAGTCCGCAACGACGTCGGGGGTGATGTAGCTGTTGGGGTCACCCATCTCATACACGCATTGCTCGCTGATCGACGGCACGTTGATGCGGCCGCCGGTGTTGGGGTGCTTCACGACGGTGAACGTGCCGTCGGCGCGCGCCTCGACGATGGGGTAGCCGATGTTGGCGAGGTCCGGAATGTTTCGCCAATCGTAGAGGCAGTTGCCGCCCGAGCACTGCGCCCCGCACTCGATGATGTGCCCAGCGATGATCCCCGCAGCGAGCTTGTCCCACTCCTCCGCTCCCCAGCCGAACTCGTGACGCAGGGGTGCCATGGTGAGCGCCGTGTCGGTGGAGCGTCCGGTGACGACGACGTTTGCACCGCGTGCCAGCGCCTCGACAATGGGTGTGGACCCGATGTAGGCGTTGGCCGACAGGACGCGGTCGCGCACGGTGCTGAGCGGCGCACCGGTTTCCATGTGCGTGAGCGCATGGCCCGACGCGATGAGCTCGTCGAGGCGGGGGAGCAGGTCGTCGCCCGTGACGACGCCGACCTTCACCTTCCCGGTTGCGTTCCGCGCGCGTGCGATGTCGAGCACGGCGTGGGCGCACGCCACGGGATTCACGCCACCCGCGTTCGCAATGACCTTGACCCCGCGCTCGACCACCGCGGGCAGCACGCTCTCCATGGCACCGATGAAGTCGCGCGCATAGCCCATCTGCGGGTCGCGCTCCTTCTGCTTCTGCAGGATGGACATCGTGACCTCGGCCAGGTAGTCGAGCATCAGGTAGTCCACTGGGCCGCCTTCGACCTGCCGGCGTGGTGCGTCGAGCCAGTCACCCCAGAAGCCCTGTCCAGAGGCCACGCGAACGATCCTGTCGGAAGTGCTGCTCATGCGTCGGGAAGGAAAGGGAGAACGAACGGGCCAATGTGCGGACCCGGATTCGAGAGTGCAGCGCAGAGCGCGAGCGCGAGAACGTCGCGCGTGTCCTCGGGATAGATCACCGCGTCGACATACCCGCGGGCCGCGGCGTAGCGTGCGTCGAGCTGTTCGTCGTAATCCGCCCGCATGTCGTCCACGGCGCGCTGAGTGGCGTCGTCGAGCGGACGCTTCGCCGCGGCAGCCTTGGTGATGGCCGGCCCGTGCACGGCCTGCACCGCCGCCTCACCCTCCATGACGGCCATGCGACCTGTGGGCCACGAGAAGATGAAGTCGGGGTCGAACCCCTGCCCCGCCATGGCGTAGTAGCCGGCACCGGACGCGTGATTCACGGTGAGGACGAGCTTAGGGACGCGCGCGGTGGCCATGGCCTCGACGAACCGCGCGCCAGAGCGGATCACGCCCTCGTGCTCCGATTCCGGGCCCACCATGAAGCCGGAGACGTCCTGCACGAACAACAGCGGAATGCCCTGCCGATCGCATCGCTCGATGAAGAACGCCACCTTCTCCGCACTTTCGGCGTATACGATGCCACCGAACCGCGGCTTCTCGCCCTCGCGGCCCTTGATGAGGCCGCGCTGGTTGGCAATGATACCCACCCCGATGCCATTGATGCGCGCGTCACCACAGATCATTTCGCGCGCAAGCTCGCCCTGGAATTCCGCCAGCGTGCCGTGGTCCACGATCACGCTGAGGATCTTGTGCATGTCGTACGACATACGATGGTCTGCAGGCAGGAGGTCGTACAACGCCTCCGGCTCGGCGCCACCACTGGTGGGCGCCTCGTGCGCGCCGGACTTCTCCGGCGGCAATTGCGCCACGAGCTCGCGCAACTTGTCGAGGCACGACGCATCGTCGTCCACAGCGTAGTGCGCCACGCCGCTCACCTGTGTGTGCGTCACGGCCCCGCCGAGTGTCTCGCCATCGATCACCTGGCCGGTGGCACCCTTCACCAGGTTGGGTCCGCCCAGGCCCATGAAGGACGACCCCTTCACCATCACAATGAGGTCGGAGAGCGCGGGCAGGTAGGCGCCGCCGGCGATGCATTGCCCCATGACCGCAGCCAGCTGCGGGATGCGCAGGTAGCGACGCATGATGGAGTTGTAATAGAAGATGCGGCTGGCGCCGTACTGGCCGGGAAACACACCGCCCTGATAGGGCAGGTTCACCCCCGCCGAATCCACGAGGTAGATGATGGGGATACGGCATCGCATCGCGATCTCCTGCGCTCGCAGGATCTTGCGGATCGTCTCCGGCCACCACGAGCCCGCCTTGACGGTGGCATCGTTGGCCACCACGACGACCGGCCTGCCGTGCACGATGCCCACGCCGGTGACGACACCCGCCGCCGGGGCCGCGCCCTCATACTGGTCGTACGCGAGCAGGAGCCCGACCTCGACAAACCGTGAGCCGGCGTCGCACAACCCGCGCACGCGCTCACGCGCGGTGAGCTTTCCCTGCGCGTGCTGCTTGTCGATCTTGTCCGCACCGCCGCCCAGGCGCAGACGATCTTCGAGCGCGCGAAGCTCGGCGCTCAACTCCCGGAGCCGAGTCGTCACGCGCGACTCACGCTTCCTGCGCCGACCGTTCGGCGAACCACCCCTGGATGTACTCCACGAGGTCGGAGGTTGGGGT
>JAYVNZ010000282.1:0-6845 GCA_043758185.1 Gemmatimonadaceae bacterium
GCACGGGGATAACCCGTGCGCGGATCCTTCGCGGCGAGCAGGGTGAAGGCCGCATCGCGCGCGGTGGTTGGCCGCCCGTCGTGCCACCGGAGGTCGGCCACGAGACGCAGCGTGAGCGTGCGACCAGCGTTGCTCCAGGCCCAGCCGCGTGCGAGGTAGGGCTGCGGCACAAGCAGCGAGTCATACCGCGTCAGGGTGACGAACAACGCGTAGCGCTGTACCTGGCGCGACAACTGATGCACCGTCACGAGGGGATTCCCGGACTCGAGATCCGCGCCGGACGCCATGACCACGATGTCGGGACTGCGTTGCGCAGCGATGCATGAAACGGCAGCCGCAGCAACGCTCAATGCGACCAGCCGCGCCGCGCGTCCCCTGTTCGACGTTGACGCCACCGCCGCGTCGTGCGATATCACCGCGTGCGCTTCCTCGCTGTCGTCCGCGCGCTCGGTCGCGCACTGCTGCTGTACCTGTGCGTACTGACGCTCACGTTCACCCTCCTCCGGCTTGCGCCGGGCGATGCCGCCACGTTCCTGGTGCCGCCGGGTGCGAGCGCGAGCGACGCGACGCGCATGCGAAGCGACCTCGGACTCGATCGCTCCACCGCGGTGCAATATGCACGCTGGCTGCGCGGGTCGCTCGGCGGGCAGTTCGGCACCAGCTTCGCGGCGCGGCGTCCGGTGCGCGCACTGATTGGTGACGCCCTCCCCGTGTCCGTCGCGCTGGGCGGGCTGTCACTGCTGCTTTCATTTGCCATTGGCACGGGTGTGGGTCTGCTTCAGGCCGCGCGACGCGGCGCGCGCACTGACATCGCGCTCACCATTGCCAGCGTGGTGCTTGTTGCCTCGCCCGCCTATTGGCTGGGACTCGGCGCCATCGCGTGCTTCACGTACCTCGCTTCGTCGTGGAACCTTCCGCTGATCATGCGCCTGCCAGCGATTGGAATGTCCACCCCGGGTGCGTCGCTGCACGGCACGCTGCGGCTGCTGGACTATGCCCGGCACGCCATCCTTCCCGTGACGCTGCTCGCTGCGATCGGTGCCGGCGGCGTGGCACGATACGTCCGCATTGGCGCGCTCGACGCGATGCGCGCGGACTGGGTGCGTACGGCGCGCGCGAAAGGGGCGCCGGAATGGCTGGTGTTCGGGAGACACCTGGCGGGAAACCTGCGAGCACCGCTGCTCACGCTGTTCGCGCTCGCGTTGCCCGGGACGGTGGCCGGATCGGTCTTCGTGGAAACGATTTTCGCATGGCCAGGCATGGGCCGCTTGATGGTGAGCGCCATCGTGGCACGCGATTATCCGGTAGTGATGGGATGTGCGGCGGCGTTTGCGGCGCTCGTGATCGTGGCGAACCTGCTCGCCGAGGCGCTGGTGCCGTGGGCCGACCCGCGGGTACGCGCGTGAGGTTCCCGCGGTGGATGTCCATGGCGCCGGGTGAACGGGTGGCAATCGCCGTGCTTGCGGTGTTGACGCTGAGCGTCATCCTGGTGCCGGCGCTGGCGACACACGATCCCCTGCGCATCGATGATGTACTTGCGCGGCGGCTCGTTCCACCCCTGTCCGCCGACGTCCTCGGTGTGTGGCATGTGCTCGGGACCGACCGCTTCGGACGCGACCTGCTCACGCGCATGATGCTCGCGGGACGGCTCTCGCTGGTGATTGGCGTCGCCGGTTCCGTGCTGGCCGCGGTCCTGGGCACGCTGCTGGGCGCCGTGGCAGCGTGGCAAGGCGGCTTCGTCGACCGGCTGGTGACTGGCGTCGCCGATGTGCTCCTCGCCCTTCCTCGACTGATTCTCCTGCTCGTGGGCGCCGCCCTGTGGCCGCCCGGACTGACGACAATCGTAGTTGTGCTCGTGGCCACGGGCTGGATGGGAATTGCACGACTGGTCCGCACGGAAGTCGTCTCCGTGCGGCAACGACCATTCGTTCCCGCGGCGGAAGCCCTGGGCGCAACGTCCCGGCGCGTGCTCTTCCGGCACGTGCTGCCAAACGCGATTGGCCCGGCGATCGTGGCCATGACGCTCGGCGTCGGCAACGCGATCCTGCTCGAGAGCGGATTGTCGTTCCTGGGCTTGGGCATCCAGCCGCCGGCTCCCAGTTGGGGCAACATGATTGCCGGCGGGCGCGACCTGCTGGTTGTCGCGCCGTGGGTCGCGCTGGCTCCGGGTCTCGCGCTGGTGCTCACGGTGCTGGCTACCACACTGCTCGGTGATGCGTGGCGCGACCGCCTGGCGCGCGATCGTGATGCGCAGCCGTCGTCCTGAGCGAAGCGAAGGACCTGTTCTCGCCTGTCGTCAAGCAGGTCCTTCGCTTCGCTCAGGACGACAAAATTCCAGCTAGCGCAGCCGAACGAGCACCGTCACGATTTCGTGCGGTGCCGCCTCGAAGGCCACCGTGCGCCCCGACACGTGCAGCGGCGCAACCACGGTTTCATCAAGCCGCGCGCGCGACGCTTCCATCACGCCGCCAGCCAGGGTCCATCTGCCCGATGCCATGGTGGCGCGCTGGTTCACGCAGCGGAGGACGATCCACCCCTCGCGCTCCGCGGGCAGCGCCGCGCTGAACTTCAGGCCAGCACCTTCCAGCGTAAGGCCGCCGCACGCGCGTGGAGGAAGCAGGTTGGACCGCAGCGTTTCGCCTTCCAGCGGCACGAGTTCGTCCTCTGCGAATTCTTCGATCTGGTCACGCACCACGGGCGCATCCGCATCCACCATCCTGAGCGCGAATCGCGCTGACCAGCCGCCAATGCACTGTGCGGACGGCGTGGCCGCCGGCCACCCGACGTGACCAGGCCGCTCTGGAAGGTCAACACGCGAGAGCTGGCCAACCGCGCGCAGCAGCGTGATGGAAATGCTTCCGTCGTCCTGACTCTCGTACTCGGCCAGCCCGTCCGAGACCAGCACGACACCAGCCTCTGCGGAGAATCGCGCGACCCACCGGTGCAGCGCGGCGGTGGGAACGACATGCTCCATTGCCTCGTCCGCCGCGCGCACCACGAGCGGCGCACGCACGACAGGCAGAAATGCGGCATCGGCGACCGTCGAACTCCCGGCCAGGCGCGTGTCGATCCTGAGACGGAGGCGGTGGTCTCGCGACCGATTCTCACCGCGCGCCAGGATGCGCACGGCGCGCGAGCCGGCATCGAGCTGAAGCGCGATGGCGCAAGGCCCTCCGGCACCGCGCGTCCTGCCCCCGGCGGAATACTCCATGGCAAGTTCCCCACGCAGTGGTCCACCATGGAGAAGGCGGACGCGTCGTGCCGTACCCACGTCGATCACCCCGCGCGGCGCCGGCGTGTAAAGATCGCCCGCCTCGACGCGCCGTTCCAGCGTCACCGCGCCGTCGATGCGCCGCCCCAGCACGTGGTCCGTTACCGACACACCGCCCGCGGTGTCGACCTCGACGCGAACCAGGCCGTTGTCGAGCCATGTGGCGCCACACTCGACCGGGTTCGCGACCTGTACGCGCGCGCGCCCCGCCTGGCGCACCGAGGCCACCGTGAAGCCGTCCATCGCGCCGATCCACCCCACCGCATGCGCCTCGGCAACGAGGTCCGCGTAGGGATACGCCCTGGGCGATTCGGTGAGGGCGACGCGCTCGCCCTGCGAGAGGACCTGCAACGGCATGCCGTCGATGCCCCACGATGGGCGACGCTGCCTCACGCCTTGCCGCGAGGCCGACCCAGGCCCCACGGCCACGTGCGCCATCGTCGCCGACAGCGACAGGTTCACGACCCCGCCACGCCGCCGAGCGGTGGCGTTCCTCAGCACCAGTGCCGGACGCCATGCCGATGGCTGCGCACGCGCTGCATCCGCGTCGTGACCTGTCAACGCCGCGAGCGCGCTGTCGCGCAGCGCCCGGCCCTGCGCCTCGGCGGCGGCGACCCGAAAATCAAACGCGGCCGCAACGGCGTCGATGGACGTGCCGCAGAGCGTATCGTGCGGATGTGCCTGGAGGAGGGTACGCCATGCGGCGTCGAGCAGCGCGCGCGAGCCACCCTCTCCGCGTGGGTCGCTGAGTGCCAACCAGGGTTCGACGTCGCGCACCAGCAGGCGCTCCACCATCGCGTTGCGCCGCTTTTGCGCGGCGCGTGTGCCAAAGGTGCCCTGGAGCGTCCACGCGTAGCCGTACGAATCGCGCAACTCACCAGACACCTCGGGGATGGTCACGCGTTCGGCCGCCTCCGCAATTGCGCGCACGGCGTGGTCCAGGGAACTCGCGTGCACGCGCACGGGTGCGGCTGCGATCGCGAGTGCGCGCAGTGCGACGCCGTGTTCCCGTTGCCGCGCGTGATGATCCGCACCATTCATGAGCAGTGACGCACTGGATGCGGACCGCGGCGCCAGCACGGCAGACAACTGTTGCCACCGCACTTCGGCCTGGGCCGCGTTGTGCGGGAGTGAACTGCCGAACTCGTATCCATCGGGCGGCAGGTGACAGACCAGCGCGCACGCGCCAGCCGCGCCACGCCAGCGCACCACGTCAATCTGCGCTGAGCGATTCCCTCCGAGTCCGCGCCAGAGCACGATCGCACGCACGCCGAATCCAGCAGCGACGTCTGGGAGCACGGCGGGATGCCCGAAGGAGTCAGGGCAGTAGAGCACAGATGGAGGCGTGCCGCGGAGTCGTCGGACGGACCGGATGCCCAGTTGGAGGTTGCGCACCAGCGCTTCCCCAGACGGAATGAGTTCGTCGGCGAGCACGTACCATGGACCAGCTTCAAGCCGTCGCTGGTTCAGCAGCGCGCCCAGTTCCGCCGTGCGCTCCGGTCGTACGGCCAGATAGTCGTCGAGCACGATGGCCTGGCCATCGAGCAGGAAGCACGCGCCATCCGGCGGCGGATCGTCGATCAGTTCATCGACGAGTGCAACGAGCCGCTGGCGAAACTCTTCGGCGGTATGATACCACTCCCGGTCCCAGTGCGTGTGTGGGACGACGTAGAGATCAGTGAGCGGTACGGGCATGCGGCGGAGTGTGCGGCACCGGCGCGCGCGGCACAAGCGGGGTGCCGGGGCTGGATTCTTTCCCGGAAGACTGCGGCTTCCCTGCATCAATGAAATCAGGCCTTCGCCCTCCTCAACTGGACGCTCTACGCGAAGGCAAATCAGGTCCTTCGCTGCGGCTCAGGACGACAAACGGAGCGCTCAGGACGACAAACGGTAAAGGGCGGCGCGCCTTCGCACGCCGCCCTTCGCCGATATCGTGCACCGCAGGTCAGACGACCTTCTGGCCGGTCACGAGGCGATAGACGATCACGATGAGCGCGATGACGAGCAGGGCGTGAATGAGACCGCCGCCGACGTGGAACGCGAAGAAGCCGAGCGCCCAGAGGACGAGCAGGACAATGGCGATGGTGAATAGCATGGGTCAGGCCTCGATTGAAAGTGAATGGTGAAGCTTTTGGCACTCCCAAGGCAACGATCGTACCCGAGCTCGTCGGTTATGGGCGGGGAGCCCGCGGAATTTCCTCGCGAGGCGCCCCGGGGATCTGCGTTTCCACGGAAGGTCCATGGAGCGCGCGCGTCTGCCGAGCGAGCAGGATGCGCGCGGCGCGAACGTCATGGCCTACGTCGATGAGCAGGATGGCCAGGTCGCCGACGCCCCACAGCAGTCCTGCCAGGACGACGAGCCGGCTGGACTCGCCGAGCAGGGTGGCCATGGCCGCGGCGCCCTGTGCCATGACGCCCGTCACCACCTCGGCGACAAGGAGCAGGATGAGGATCACGCCCATGAGCTTGAACAGCTTGGAGAGGTACCTCAGGCCCACGTACGGCTCGAGGTCGCTCTGGCGGATGCCGGGAATCTCGACAGGGCCGTCTTCGGGCTTGAGTACCTGGCCCAGTCGATCCATGGGCCCCTTTACTGGAGCAGCCGTGCCATCCTGTGTACGTCGGTGTTCGCTCATCATCCTCCTCCGGATCCGATCCAGCGGGCACGATAGCCACGCGAATCGATGTGTATGAAAGGTCCGTGCCCGGACTCAGCAGGATAGACGCCTCCTCCCCCGACGAGTTCGGGATGCGCGGCTTCAACCCTGTCCTCCGCCTGCAAGATTACCCGGGCGTCGTTGATGTCGACGCGCCCGTCGTGATTCAGGTCGTCCATGGTGCCATTGCCATCGTTGTCGATGAAGATGTCCGCAGCGTCACCGTACATGTGCCGGCTCAGGCCGGCTCGTCCACCGGTGTTGCCACCGCCCCTGTTGTACTGCGGGGTGCGGAACCCGCTCATCACGTGCACGCCGTTGACGTTGACGCCGTGCGCGGCGAGGTCGGTGAGGATGAGTTCGAGCTTGTCCACGTTGCGCATCTCGATGACGAGGTACTTCGGCCACACGTTCACCTGGTCGTGCGTGAGGAAATCGCGCAGCTTGAAATGGTCGGAGATTCGGGTATCGGCGTTCTGCTGGGTGACCTCGATGTAGCCTGACGGCGGCCGGTACCGGTCTGCCGGCGCCTTCTTCGGTGCACTAACCGGACCCGTTTCGCCGGGCCAGTTGCCCAGGTAGTACAGACCGACCCGTCCGTTCTGCTTGTCGGTGCGGGGCCGGGTGCTGATGAGGCTGAAATCGGAGATGGGGCGGATGGCGTTCCCGAACGCCACGGCGAGCTTCCAGATGCCGGCTTTCGGGGCGACGGCGGGGCCGCTGGTTCCGGATTCGGCAACCGTGAGGGTTCCACCCTGCGGCACGGAGTCGGCCCCGATGCTGGTGCCCGCGGGCTTGATCTGCACGCGAAGCTTGCCGCTGGCGCCACGCAGTTCGCCGGCGAGCGCACCAAGGGACGCGTCGGTGAGGTAGGCGGCGGTGGGGGCATCGCCATTCGTGAGCGCGGCGGCGAGGCG
>JAYVNZ010000283.1:0-3506 GCA_043758185.1 Gemmatimonadaceae bacterium
CGGCACACGCTGCCGCGAGTACCAGGCCGAACCAGCTTCCCGCCATCGGCATCGGCAGGAGCGCCGCGAGATACGCCCCGTACACGAGCCCTTGAGCGGCGACCATGCCATCGATGCCATCCATGAAATTGACGACATTGATTGCCGCAACCGTCCAGAACACGCACCACAGGATCCAGGGAATCACGAAAGCGCTGCCGACGGGCAGTATCTGCTGGGCCAGCGCAGCCACGGCTGCGCCACACAGGAGATGGATGGGCATGCGGATGTGCACGGGAAGCGACTTGCGGTCATCCATCCATCCAACCGCCGCGAGCGCGCAGGTGACCGCGCCAAGCGCGAGCCACACGAGACCGTTCACGCCATCCCCGGCGGCCAGGACGAGCGCGCTTCCGCCCAGGACGCCCGCCACCATACCGGCGCCTCCACCCGTGGGGGTGGGGACGGTGTGGGAACTCCGGTGATTCGGAACGGCCACCATCCCGTGGTGTCGTGCGAACGAGCGAACCAGGACGGCGCCCACGAAGGTCATGCCGCCTGCGAGAACGGCTGGAGCGAGAGAGCGCAACGTGTCCAAGCGTGGGGAGTCGACCCGGCAAGCGCCGACCGGCGCGAATTCAGCCTGCCGTGGGAAGGCGTCGCGAGCAGCGAGTGCGCACACCTCTCCCTGAAATGTACAATGCAGGAGGATCGCCCTCCAATACGCCGTGCCAGTATCCTGATCCGCTCGAGAACTTCAGTGAGCACTCACGCGCCTGGAGCGGCGCGTGCCACTCACGAAATGTGGGACTGCGTTTCCAGCCATGCCTGGAACATCAGCACCGTCCAGAGCTGTGCTGCGCGCTCGCGTCGGCGATGGAGATGGTCATCCCATTCCCGTCCAATTACTTCTGCATCGAAGAAACCCTCCGCGCGCAGCCGATCGGGAGCGAGCAGGTCACTTGCCCACTGCCGCAACGGGCCGCGAAGCCATTCGCCCAGCGGCACGCCAAACCCCATTTTCTCGCGCTCGATCAGTCGACGCGGCACGTGTCGATCCAGGATATCCCGCAGAATCTGCTTGCCGCGACCGTGGTGCACCTTGTCATCGATGGGCAGGCGCCACGCCAGTTCCACGATGCGATGATCGAGAAAGGGAGCTCTGGTTTCGAGGCTCACGGCCATGCTCGCGCGATCGACCTTCACCATGAGGTCGTCGGGCAGGTACATGGTGGCGTCCATCCACATCATCTCTTCGAGAAAGCTTGCGAGGCGCGGCCGGCGACCGGCATCCGTGAGCACACTCGGATATTCATCTATGGGTGACACCGTGGGAAACGGCGTGCTCCAGGCGGACACGCCGGAGTGGTAGAGCGCTTCCCTGGATGGAGTACCAAGGAGCTCGGCCAACCGATGGATGCGTGCGCCGGAGACCGGCCCGCCGAATCCGTGACCTGCCGCCTGGCCAAGTTGGCCGATGACACGATCCCACAGATGGCGCGGCACGAGGCGAAGTGCACGCCCTGCGGCGGTGCGAAGCGGCCGCGGAAGGGAGCCCACGCGCGACCACAGGCGCTCCGTGCCAAGGTAGCGGGGATAGCCGCCGAACAGTTCGTCGCCGCCATCGCCGGAGAGACTCACCGTCACGTGGCGGTGCGCGAGTTCACTGACAAGGAAGGTGGGGATCTGCGACGAGTCCGCAAAGGGTTCGTCATAGATGTGGGGCAGCCGCGGCACAACGGAGAGCAAGTCGGAGGCGGTCACGCAGAGCGCGGTATGCTCCGTACCGAGGTGGCGCGCCACGGCGTCGGCGTACTCGGCTTCGTTGTACGCCTTGTCCTCGAAGCCGATGGTGAATGTGCGCACCGGGGCGTGTCCCTCCGCCTGCATGAGGCTGACGACCAGCGAAGAATCGATGCCGCCGGAGAGGAACGCGCCCACGGGCACGTCGGCAACCATCTGCTCGCGAATCGTCCGGCGGAGTTCATGCTCGAGCAGGACCGAGTGATCGCCCTCGCTCGCCTTGACGGGATTGGTGCGCGCGGACTCCGCGACCGTGCGCGGGTCCCAGTAGGTCGTCTCGCGACACGTGAAGCCGTCATCCGTGCGGTCGACAACCTGCATGGTTCCCGGGCGCACTTTCGCGAAGCCCTCGTATATCGCGTACGGCGCCGGCACATACCCGTGGCGGAGGTACAGCAGGAGCGCACGTCGGTCGACGACGGGTGACCACCGCGGCAATTGGCAGAGGCACTTCAGTTCGGAGGCGAAGACCAGCCTGCCGTGGTGCACGCCATAGTACAACGGCTTCTCGCCCAGCCGGTCGCGCACCAGGTACAATCGCTGCGCCTCGTGATCCCAGATCGCCATCGCGAACATGCCGACGAAGCGGCAGAGCGACGCGTTGACACCCCAGATCTCGAACGCGGCGAGTGCGACCTCGGTGTCGGAGTGCCCCCGAAAGTGCCTCCCCTGACGCTCGAGCTGCTCGCGAAGCTCGCGGAAGTTGTAGATCTCGCCGTTGAAGGCGATCTCGAAGCGACCGGACGCGGATCCCATCGGCTGGTGGCCCTCCGCGGACAGGTCCACGATCGCAAGTCGCCGAAAGCCGAAGGTCACTCCGCTGGCCGGCTCGCTCCACAGTCCGGCGTCGTCTGGCCCCCGATGCGCGATCACATCGCTCATGCGCTGAACCACGCCGACGTCGTCCTCCTGTGGTTGGAGCGACCACATCCCCGTGATGCCGCACACTATGCGGTCCCTGATTGAGGCCGCGGACGCGCCGCGTGCTGCGGGCGTCTCGCGAACAGTTGCGACACGGACCTTTCACGCATCGGACGCACTCCCCGGCTTGGCTGCGACTACGTACAGAAACGGGGCGAGACCCGGAATGCCGCGATAAAGCCCCACACGCCGCAACACCCGGTCAGCGACCACCACCAGTCGCCGCACGACTGGAAGAATGAAGCGCGCCAGGCGCGGCGAACGGGGGTGCAGTTCCCAAGCAACGATGTTCAGCGAGAAGCTGCCGAGATAGCCTCCGCCAATCACCTCCAGACCAGCAGCGACACACGCGCGCTCGAGCTGTCGCCGGGTCGTGGCGTGATGCTTCGCAAGCAGTCGGGGCTGCCAGAGCCAGGACAGCAGCCCATGGATGGACCACAAGCCACCTCGCATCCACATGTGCGGCACTTCGGTAAGGAGACGCCCGCCCGGTTTCACGAACCGGCTGAGCGCGCGGACCACGCCCTCGAGATCCGTGAAGTGCTCGACAACGCCAAGGGAGAACACGAGATCCCACTCGCCAACGACGTCGGTGGAGACAGTGAACAGGTCGCCGCAATGGACGATCCCGGCAATGCCTTCAGTCGCCAGCCGCTGGCGCGCGAGCACGCAGCCTTGCGGCGAGTAGTCCAGTCCCCCCACGGCAACGCCGCTTTCGAGCGCGAGACGGGGAAGCCAGACGGATGACCCGCAGCCCACCTCGAGCACCGATTGCGCGCCTCCGTCGCGAACGGCTGAGAGCA
>JAYVNZ010000284.1:0-33709 GCA_043758185.1 Gemmatimonadaceae bacterium
CAGAGTTCCGCGCAAGCCATGCACGTCAACCAACCCATCATCACTAAGGACGTTGACAATCTGACCGGGACATCCCTCGCCAATCCATCATCCGGACGGTGTACGCCTCCCTCTCCATGCAAATTCGTGTGGAATGTGCAGACGTTGGACAGAGACGGAAAACCCATTGGTTTGAATAATGGCACGAGTGCCGCTTTTGTTTTTCAAGGCACTCCAGGATCTGCTGTGGAGCGTGAGTAGGACGCACGCAGTTGGAGGCCAGGCCTGCGGGTACCAAAGGATGGCCGGTTTGAAAAGGCGGAACACGTCAGCAATACTCGATAACTTTTTTCCAGGGAGCCCACTCATGCAGTCTTTCACCGCACGACTCTCGACGTACCTCACCCGCGCCTGCGTCACCGTGGGCATCTGTGTTGCCCTGCTCGCCCTCACACCTCGCAGTGCAGCGGCAATCACTGTCTGCAGTGCTCCAGGCCACTGCTTCACCTTGAGTGGCATCGATTCGTGTGAATGGATAAACGCCAATCTTCCTGACGCCATCTGCTTCCTGTCTGTCGCCGTTCAGGGCCCCACGGCCAGCGTCGTGAAGGATGGACGGGGGGGCGCGATTCATACATTCAAGGGCCGTGGCGGGCCGGTGTCCGCCTACGTGTTGAGCGATGCCAATGCCGCGAAGCTCGTCAGCTTGATCCGGAAGGGAGGCCGTAGCGACGGTATCCTGGCCCAGTTTCGCGCGATCGACACGTCGCCAGACCGCAAGGTGAGCGACCAGCGACTCGCGGAGATCGGCCGTGAGTACAAGCTCAAGATCGGCGAGGCGCGCTGATGCGGCGTCCGTTCGTCGCAGGTTTTCGTCACGTCGTGTTCGTCGCGAGCGTTGTGGCGCAGCCGCTTGCCGCGCAAGGTACACAGACGGTCACCATCACCCAGCCTCCGGCAACGCTGGGGGGCGGGGGGGGGTTCGCGGTCACGGAGACCGTCTGGAACGGAGGCACGAGCGCTGGTGGCGGTGGCACGCAGACCATCTCGCTCGTGCCCGCCGGCGGAGGTGCGGCGATCGCCCTCGCCACCAGAAGCATACCGTCGCTCGCGCCCGGCGCGCATTCCACCGTGACGACGACGGTCACGATTCCCCTGACGATGGCTGCGGGTAGCTATCAACTCGGCGCTGGTGCAGCCGGATGCGCATCAAGCTGCCTCAAGTCGACGGGCATGATGGCCGTCACTGCAGGGCAGCAGAGTCATGTGCTGAGCCTTGTCCTCAACGCGAGCGGGCCGGGACTCGGGGCGATCGACGTGAAGAACGCTGCGTCTGGTGCCCAGATCACCAACTGTCAGGGCGTCTGCGGCATACCGATCGCCGCTGGCACGACCATTACCGTCTCGTACGCTGGGCCACTGTCGGCAAACTTCCAGGGCTGGAACGCAGTTGGATGTTCCGGCGTGGCTCCCTGTACCTTCGTGATGAGTGGGCCAAAGTCAGTGAGCGCCACGGTCAGTGCGGCGGGCGGAGGCAGTCCGGTAACGGTGACGGTGTTCGTCAACGGCGCGGGCAGCGTATCCGGTGGGAGAGAGGTCGCGTACTTCCAGAACCAGTATTTCCAGAACTGCACAATGGCGGGCCCACCGGGCTGTGTCACTTCGGGGCCCTCGGGGACGGCGTTTCTCCTCGCAGCGACGACAGCGATGAAGCCACCGAGCGGGGCGTTCGGGAGTTCCCAGATGTCGACGTTCGTCGGCTGGCAGGGGCAGGGATGCACTGGGCAGGTGCAGGGAAATCAGCTTCGCGTCGTACCCGGCGCGTCGATCACGTGTGTCGCCAAGTTCCAGTAGGCGCACGTTCGTGACCACCACCACGAATAGCGGCACCAGCCTGCCGGAGACGTCACCCGGATCCCGCGGCTTCGTCCGTCGGCACGACTCACTGATCCATGGAGTGGGGTTGTTCGCGGCGCAATCCATACCGCGTGGAACTCGGCTGCTGGAGTACACAGGGCTGCGGTGCAGCCGACAGCAGCTGACCGAAGCGCACGAGCGCGGCGAGACCTCGTCACGCTATGTGATGGCGTTGGACGACTCGCGCGTCATTGACGGTGAGCGTGAAGGCAACGACGCGCGCTTCACGAACCACAGTTGCGAGCCGAACTGCGAGGTCTACGTCTTCGACGACATTCCATATCTCTACGCCATGCAGGAGATCGTCACAGGTCAGGAACTCACCTTCGACTATCAGCTCAGGCCACTCGACGGCCCGATGGCCAGCCGCGAGGAAATGATCGCGGGTCATCCCTGCAACTGCGGGGCATCGAGCTGCCGCGCCACACTGATCACGCCGTCGCGTGTCGACGCTGCAGAAACGGCCGTCGAATCCCGGTGAGGAATTCGACGGCCGAAGGACGAGCGAGCAAATCAGGCTTCCCAATACAGTCTCTCAGGAGGAACAAATGACACCACAAAAACAGACCGACACTCTCGCTACGGCAGCGACGACCGGCGTTCTCGCTATTGCCCTGGTCCTCGGTGCTCCGGCCGCGCCCACTGCGGCGTCGGCCCTTCAGGCACAGGCAAGCCTCAATTCCGGCGGCGGGCTGTACATCAAGACGCCAATGGTGATCAAGATGACTTCCGACGTGGAGTTGGTCGACGGGGCCGGTGGGGTTCCCCTGTTCCGCAGCGGAACCGCCGAGTGCTTCACCGTTGGGCCGCACGGAGATCTCCAGTATCAGCAGAAGAGCGGATCTCCTGGCAACAAGGCGCGCGCCTGCGCCAACGGGAAGCACATTCCCAATGCGACGGTGCGGATCCTCGGGCTGGACGCGAAGGGCAATGTCGTCATGACCACGTCGAAGGGCGAGAAATTCTATCTGAAGCCGAGCGGCGACATGGCGTTCGTGAAGTGACGGCATAGCCTGATCGCAGCTGACCCGATGAATCCGTCGGGTCGGCTGCGATCCCGGGGTCAACGCGCTGCCACGGTCACCGTGCCCAACCGCTTGATGAGCTGCTTCGCCATCGCTGCGGGAATCGGCGCGTAATCAAGCGATGGTGCGGACTTCTCCCCTTCCGTGAGCGCCCAGCGCACGAAGTCGAGCAACTTCTTTCCCTTGGCGGCATCCGCCTGCTTCTCATAAAGCAGCAGCCACGTGAACGAGGAGATCGGATAGACGCCCTTCCCCGCGGCATTGACGATGGAGACGCGATAGTCCGTGTTCGCGGGAAGCTTCGCGCCGGCTGCAGCAGCCGTCACTGCGGCGATACTCGGCGTGACGTACTCACCGCTGGCATTCCGGATCTGCGCATACGGCAACTTGTTCTGCTTGGCGTACGCGAGCTCCACGTAGCCAATGGATCCCGGCAGCTGCTTCACCTGTCCGGTCACGCCATCGTTGCCCTTGCCCCCGAGACCAACTGGCCACTGCACGTCCTTGCCCTTGCCCGGCTTGGCGGCCCACGAGCGACTGACCTTCGTGAGGTAGTCGGTAAAGACGTAGCTGGTGCCGGACCCATCGGAGCGGTGCACCACCAGGATGTCCGACGCGGGCAGTCGTGCACCAGCGTTCAGCTTCGCGATCCCGGGATCGTTCCACCTGGTGATCTCGCCCAGGAAGATGCCGGCGAGGGTGGTGCCATCGAGGCGCAGTTCCCTGGTGAGGCCGGGCACGTTGTACGTCACGACCACGGCGCCGAGCACCGTCGGCACGTGCAGGATGGGTCCCTTGGCCTTTGCCAGTTCGGCGTCCGACATCGGGGCGTCGGAGGCGCCGAAATCCACGGTGCCCTCCGTGAGCTGCTTGATGCCCCCGCCGGAACCGATCGACTGGTAGTTGATCTGCACGCCCTTTGTCGCGGCGTACTCGTGGAACCACTTGTCGTAGATGGGGAACGGAAACGTCGCGCCGGCGCCCGTGAGGTCCTGGGCAATGACCGGGCTGGCGAATGCAACGCTGCACATGACCGCAATGGCGGTCCTGACGAAAGAACTCACGCTGTATCTCCTGATTGGATGTCGGTGTGGACGAACATCAGGAGAATCGCCACCGGATGTCATGATGCGGTCGCCCCGGCGTAACGACAGCGTCACGCCGGGGCACCACGCATGTTCAGAAGTTGACCACGAAGTGCGCGAACCAGGACTTGGCCGGCGCGGGTGGGGCATTGGACACGCCATTGCTCGACGCGAGCGATTCCTGGTAGTCGAGTGCAAGTTGCGCCTTCTGGGACAGGTCCCAGAACACGCCAGCGATCGCGTTGTGATACGCATTGTCCGTTGGCGGCACCGTGGCGAATCCGGTGGTGCTCGACGTGGGCTTCACCGCGTCGTACCGTGCCACCACACCAAACGGCGACTTGCCGCTCGCGTTCGCGAATGCGAAAGGACGCACGACGGTGAAGGCGGACAGCACGCGGCCTGTCGTTGCCGTGAGGCCACGCGGACTCGCCGCCGTATTCGCACCGGCTTCGCCGTCTTCATGCCGTTGCGCGAACTCACCGCCCAGCACCAGCCGCGGATCCTTGAGGCCCACGAAGAGGCCCGCGCGGCTGCGATCCAGTGCCGAGCCCACTGCACCATTCGTGGCCGCACCGCCGTTCACGAACGTACTGGCGGTCGCGCCCTTGTATCCCCACGCCGTGATGGTGAAGGTCTGCAGCAGCGGCATGTCGGCGTTGTTCGCCAGTGGCGTCAGCGAGAGACGCACCGCGTAATCCTTGAAGCGGTCCGTTTCGCGCGACGTGTAGCCGGGGCCATTGGTGATCGTCGCGTACAGCTCGCCGCGCTTGTTCGGCAGAGACACCAGTGTAGACAGGCCAACGTCCGAGGACGTGAAAAAGCCTGCCCGCTCCACGGCAGTCCCGCTCAGGTAACGCGGCCAGAAGGTTTCCTCATGGTCAATGAGCACCGTGTGCAGGATGCCGATGCGCCCCGCGACCTGGAGGCCATTGCTCATCTTGGTGCCGTCGTACTGGAGGTACGCGTACTTCGCGCGAATGGTGTAGGCGTTGGGCGTTGCTTCGGACGACTGGTACAGGTCCGTCGTGATGCGGATGCTGGTGTGGTCACCCGCGGGCATCCGGAACGTGAGGTAAGCGCGATCGACGATGAAGGCGTTGTCGATCTGCCTGTTGAGCGGGTTGGGGGTGGTGGATTGCTGAAAGTTGTAGCTGCCGAAGATGACGCCGGAGAAGTTCAGCGGCGGCAACGCCGGTGCGGGGGCGGCCTGTGCGGCAACCTGGGTGGCACCGGCAGATGCGATGACAGCGAGGATTGGCCAGATGCGGGCGCGATACATGAATTGTCGGAAGTGAGGGGAGGGCGCGACGTGGCGTCGGTAAGGCGAATGGGAGACTCCCGTAACGCGGTCACGGAGCCGACATGACCTCGTTGCGGTTGTGTAACGATGAATTCTACCGGCCGCAACCTGCGCGTGTGACGCGACCGTTACAAACGCCGCAACCGTTTGATACGGTCTCCGACGAACTTTTCAGGACCGATGACATCCCCGTCGCCCGACTCCGCCCCGCCGCTCTCGATGCCCGTCGAGCCGCGCGCGTTTCCGACCATTTCGTTTGCGCAACCACCCACCGCTGGCGGCAGACAGGGTCCCGTCCGACGCATGCCCTCCATCGAGGGCTCGGTGCTGGCCGATCGCATCTACCGCATGGCACTCCTGTTCTTCGCGCTGTGCGTGCCTGCCCTGCTGCTCCTGATCTTCATCGAGGTGGGACGCGCGGGCTGGCCGGCCCTCCACGCATTCGGATTCCGGTTCCTCACGTCGAGCACGTGGGATCCCGTGAAGGGCGACTTCGGTGCAGCGCCCGCCATCCTGGGCACCCTCCTCACATCGGTCATCGCTCTGGTGATCGCCACGCCACTCGCGCTCGGCGCGGCAATCTTCCTGTCGGAGTTCTCGCCCTCGTGGCTCCGGCAACCCGTCTCGTTCTTCATCGATCTCCTCGCCGCCGTGCCGAGCGTGGTGTATGGGCTGTGGGCCGTGTTCTTCCTGTTGCCCCTGATGCGTACGGGCATCATGCCCTTCCTGCGCGACACCCTGCACCTCGGTGCCACGCCATTCTTCTCGGGGCCGGCCTATGGGCCAAGCGTGCTCTCTGCGGGGATGATCCTGGCCATCATGGTGTTGCCGTACATCGCCGCGGTATCGCGCGAAGTGCTCCTCGCGGTGCCGCGCGCGCAACGCGAGGCCGCGCTGGCACTCGGCGCCACGCGATGGGAAGCCATCACGGGCGCCGTGATTCCCTACGCGAAGACGGGCATTCTCGGAGGCATCATCCTGGGACTCGGCCGAGCGCTGGGAGAAACCATGGCCGTCACCATGGTCATCGGCAATCGCCACGAGATTGCGGCGTCCCTGTTCGCGCCGGGCTACACGATGGCATCGCTCATCGCGAATGAATTCTCCGAAGCCACCACCGACATCCACATCTCGGCGCTGATGGCGGTGGGCTTCGTGCTGTTCTGCATCACCCTGGTGGTGAACGGCATTGCCCGGTGGATGGTCTCGCGCATGGGCGCCGAGGTGCACGCATGACCACCGCGCCTGCCCACCCTGCGCTGCCGCGGCCTGGCGTGCGCAGACTGCTGCGGCGTCGCGTGGTGAGCGTGGCCATGATCGTCCTCACCTGCCTTGCCGCCGCGCTCGCCGTGGTACCGCTGGTCGTGATTCTCGCCTACCTGTTCAAGCAGGGCGCGAGTGCGCTGTCGATCGACTTCTTCACGCACATGCCCAAACCCGTGGGCGAAGTGGGCGGCGGCATGGCCAACGCCATTCTCGGAACGCTCATCCTCATTGGCATCGCCGCAGGGTTCGGGCTGCCCATCGGCATCGGCGCGGGGCTGTACCTCGCCGAGCACCGCGGCACTCGCCTGGCCAACCTCGTGCGCTTTCTCGCCGACGTCCTCAATGGGCTCCCGTCCATCGTGATGGGGATCTTCGCGTGGCAATTCCTTGTGAAGCCGTTCGGTCACTTCTCGGCGCTCGCCGGTGGCGCGGCGCTCGGAGCAATGATGATTCCGTTGGTGTCGCGCACCACGGAGGAAATGGTGCGCACCGTGCCGCAGGCGTTGCGCGAAGCGGCGCTGGCGCTCGGCTATCCGCGCTGGCGCACGTCTCTCCAGATCGTCCTGCGCACCGCACTCGGCGGCATCGTGACCGGTGTGCTCGTTGCCGTTGCGCGTGTGGCGGGCGAAACAGCCCCCCTGCTCTTCACCGCGTTCGGCAACAGCTTCTGGTCCACCCATCTCACGCAGCCCATTGCGGCCTTGCCACTCCAGGTGTTCACCTATGCCATCAGTCCCTATGACGACTGGCATGCGCAGGCCTGGGCCGGCGCGCTGGTGCTCATCGGGCTGGTGCTGGTCATCAGTGTCACCGCGCGCTTCGTGACGCGAGCCCGCCACGGGGGTGGTCATGACTGAGGTGACCGCTCCCCCCTTCGAGGTGGAACGCCGGCAGGGTGCGCGTGCGGGCGATGCGCTTGTCGCGATGCGCTGCCTCGCACTCAACGCCTGGTTCAGCGCCACGCACGCCGTCCGCGACGTGACACTGGACTTTCCCGCGCACGAGGTCACGGCCATCATCGGCCCATCCGGCTGCGGAAAGTCAACATTGCTGCGCTGCCTCAACCGCATGCACGAGACGGTGCCGCTCGCGCGCGTGGACGGTACGGTGCTGTTTCATGGCCAGGACATCTACGCGGACGGCGTGGATCCCATTGCATTGCGCCGGCACGTGGGCATGGTGTTCCAGCGGCCAACGCCCTTCCCCACCATGTCCATTCGGGACAACGTGGCAGCGGGGCTGCGTGCTCAACCTGGCGTGAAGCTGTCCGCCGCCGCGCAGGACGAGGTGGTGGAACGCGCCCTCCGCGAAGCCGCACTGTGGGACGAGGTGAAGGACCGGCTCACGCAGAGCGCCACGGGCATCTCCGGCGGCCAGCAGCAGCGCCTCTGCATTGCCCGCGCGCTGGCCACCTCGCCCCACGTGCTGCTGCTCGACGAGCCCACCGCTGCACTCGACCCCATCAGCACGCAGAAGGTGGAGGAACTGGTCTACGAACTGCGCAAGGTCATGAGCGTCATCATCGTCACGCACAACATGCAGCAGGCCGCGCGGGTGTCGGACCGTACGGTGTTCATGCTCATGGGCGAGATGATCGAGATGGCTCCCACGCGCACGATGTTCACAACGCCATCGGATCTGCGCACCGAGTCCTACATCACGGGACGGTTCGGATGAGCACGGCCATGACGCCGGGCGTCAGTGCGCCGCAGCAGGGCGGGACCATCGACGTCCAGGACTTCAGCTTCTGGTACGGCAGGACGCAGGCGCTGTTCGACATCAATCTCGCCATCGCACCCCGTGAAGTCACGGCCCTCATCGGCCCATCGGGGTGCGGCAAGTCCACGTTCCTGCGCTCCATCAACCGGCTCAACGAGCTCATTCCGGGCGCGCGGCGCTCGGGGGCGATCCGGCTGGACGGAGAGGACATCTACCAGAAGGGCATGGACGTCGTGACGCTGCGGCAGCGCGTCGGCATGGTGTTCCAGCGGTGGAACCCGTTTCCCAGGAGCATCTACGACAACGTGGCCTACGGCCCGCGCATCAATGCGCGTCCGCGGCCGGCGGACCTCGACGTCATCGTGGAATCCGCGTTGCGACGCGCCGCGCTGTGGGACGAGGTGAAGGATCGCCTGGGTGCCAGTGCGCTGGCGCTGAGCGGTGGACAGCAGCAGCGTCTCTGCATTGCGCGCGCGCTCGCGAACGACCCGGAGGTGCTGCTGCTGGACGAGCCGGCCTCCGCGCTGGACCCGATCGCGACGCAGAAGGTGGAGGAACTGGTCTATGAACTCAAGCGTGAATTGACCATTGTAATCGTCACGCACAACCTGCAGCAGGCGGCGCGCATTTCCGACCGCACGGCATTTTTCTACCTCGGCAAGCTGATCGAGGTGGGCGGCACGCAGCGGCTCTTCACGAGCCCGCGCGAGGAACGCACGGAAGCCTACATCACCGGGAGATTCGGATGAGTCCAGATACACCCTTTCGCCACTTTCATGACCAGCTCACGGTGCTCAACCGCCAGCTGCTGGCCATGTCCGAGAAGGCCGAGTCGCTGGTCGACCTGTCCGTCGACGCGTTGCTCAGCCTGGATCAGGGCAAGGCGGAGGCGGTGATTGCCGCCGACGTCGAGCTGGACGCCATGGAACTGCAACTCGAGGCGGCGGCGCTCGAACTGCTCGCACTCCAGCAACCCATGGCGCGCGACCTTCGCTTCATCGTGAGCGCCATCAAGGTCACGAGCGACCTCGAGCGAGTGGGAGATCATGCGGTGAACATCGCGCAGGCCGCACTGCGGCTGATCTCCCAGCGCACGAAGATCACGCCGGATCCGGAAATCGAGGAGATGGCCCGCCGCGCGCGTGCCATGCTGAGCGACGCCATCGACGCATTCCTGCGCGCCGACGGCGCGCTGGGCCGCGACGTGTGCGCGCGTGATGACCAGGTGGACCAGCTGCACGAGTCGGTGTTCCGCATCCTCCTCACACACATGATGGGAGACGCGCGCACCATCAACCCCTCGCTCGAGTACCTGCTGGTGAGCCGCAACCTGGAACGCGTGGCGGACCTGGCCACGAACATCGGCGAGGATGCGGTGTTCCTGGCGGAAGGAAAGAACATCAAGCATGGCGGTGGCGTACCAAACCCGGCGGACACCGTCTCGCCCTGACGCCGCGCGGAGGCGGCGCGCTACATTGGGGCACCTCCCACTCCGTGCGTGCCTCATGAGCAGTGCCGCGTCCACACGTCCCGCACGACCGTCACGCCCCGCACGAGCCGCACGCCCTGCGGGCGCCATCCGGCGCATTGCCGCCATCGACGTGGGATCCAACTCGGTGCGCCAGATCGTGGCAGATGTCACCCCGGAAGGGGGCATCACCGTCGTGGATGAGATGAAGGCGGCACCGCGCCTGGGCGCAGACCTCGAGCACACCGGCGTGCTCGGCACGCAGGCCATGGAGCGTGCCGCCGCGGCCATTGGCCGCATGGCCACGCTGGCGCGCCAGCTCGGGGCCCATCGTATCGACGCCGTTGCAACGAGCGCGGTGCGCGACGCCAGTAACGCGGCGGAGTTCGTGGCACGGGTGCGCCAGGAAGCGGGACTCCAGATCCGCATCATCGACGGCGCGGACGAGGCGAGGCTGTCCTACCTCAGCGCACTTGCCCACTTCGACCTGGGTGTCGGCCGGACCGTGGTCATGGATATTGGCGGCGGCTCACTGGAGCTCGCGATGGCGGCCGATGGCGTGCTCGACAACCTGGTGTCATTGCCGTTCGGCGCCCTGCGCCTCACGGAGCGATTCCTCAGCGGCGGTGCCACGCGCAAGGGACTCGCGCGCCTGCGCAAGGAAGTGCGCGATGGCGTCCGCAGCGTGCTCCCGCGTCGCGACTGGCGCGGCGCACAGCTCATCGGGTCTGGTGGCACCTTCACCAACCTCGCGAGCATTCACCTCGCCCGTCGCGGCATGCTCACCGCGCGCAACGTGCACGCCACGGCGGTTCCTCGCGTGGATGTCGAGCACATCCTCGGCCTGCTGGCCGTCGCCTCCGCGGATGAGCGGCGTGGCATCGTCGGCCTCAATCCCGAACGCGCCGATATCATCGTGGCCGGCCTCGCCGTGTCTGCCGAGGTGATGGCGCGCCTGGAAGCACGCGAGGTGCAGGTGTCGCGCTACGGCATTCGCGAAGGCCTGTTGCTCGAGGCCGCGCGCGTGGTGCCCACGGTGGCCGACCCGGGCGCGGCACGGGAACGCTCGGTTCGCGAGTTCGCCGAACGGTGTCACTTCGAGGTGCCCCACTCCGAGCACGTGCGACGGCTCGCGCTCCGCCTCTTCGATGCGCTGGGCCCGCGGCTGGGATGCGAACCCGCCGAGCGCGCCGCGCTGGCCGATGCTGCGCTGCTGCACGACGTCGGCTATCACATCAGCTACGACCGGCACCACAAGCACGCCTATCACCTCATCGTGCACGCGGAACTCCTCGGCATCACGCCCGCGGAGCAGGTCGTGATTGCCAACGTGGCGCGCTATCATCGGGGGTCGCCGCCCCGGAAGAAGCATGGCAACTTCGGCGTGCTCGACACGCCGCTGCGCAAGCAGATTGTCCGGCTGGCGGCGCTGCTGCGTGTTGCAGACGGGTTCGACCGCGGTCACGTGGGTGCCGTGCACGACGTGAAGGTGCGGTGGATGAAGCGGGCCATCCGGATCACGCCCGTCGCCACGCGGGGCGCGAACGTGCTGCGCCTCGAGTTGTGGGGCGCGCATCGCAAGTCGCAGCTGCTCGCCGAGCTCGCCGGCGTCCCGGTGGAAATCGTGGGGCCAGGTGGCGAGGTCTATTCGTCGGACGACATGGAAACGAACGACGACGAATAGCTAGTCGAGCGCGCGTTGCGGCTGGGGAGTGCCGCTGTCCGGCGCCGACACATGTCCCCCCAGTTCCGGCAACTCGCCCCACGAGTCGGCCAGCAGCCGCAGGTGCACCGAGCGCACCTGCCCAACGGGCTTGCGCTGGGTCCATGTGCCAGACGCCTGAAGTTCCCACGCCTGGCGGTTGTCCTCGAGGCAGGCCCGCAGCAACGCGCGCAGGTGACCCTGCAATCGCGGATCATCGACGGGGGCCACGGCTTCCACACGACGGAGGAAATTGCGCGGCATCCAGTCCGCGGAGCCGATGTAATACTCTTCCGCGCCATTATTGCCGAAGTGGAAGATGCGCGAATGCTCCAGGAAGCGGCCCACGATGCTCAACACGCGGATGTGGTCACTCACCCCTGGAATGCCCGGCCGCAGGCAACAGATACCGCGTACGATGAGGTCGATTTCCACGCCCGCCTGTGATGCGCGATAGAGCGCGTCGATTACCACCGTATCCACCAGCGCGTTCATCTTCGCCACGATCCGCGCCGGACGACCGGCGCGCGCGTGTTCGGCCTCACGCTCGATGAGCTCGATGAACCGGTCGCGCATGTTCGCCGGGGCTACCAGCAGCTTGCGATACAGGCGCTGGCGCGAGATGCCCGTGAGGGAGTTGAACAGGTCGCTGACGTCTGCACCAATGGACGGACTGCAGGTGAACAGGCCCACGTCGGTGTAGAGGCGGGCCGTCCGCGAGTTGTAGTTGCCCGTGCCGATGTGCACGTACCGGCGAAGCCCCTCCGGCTCCCGGCGCACGATGAGCGCGACCTTCGTGTGCGTCTTGAGCAGCGCGGACCCATAGGCCACGTGCACGCCGTAATCCTCGAGCGTGCGCGCCCAGGTGATGTTGTTCGCCTCGTCGAAGCGCGCCTTCAGCTCCACCAGCACGGCCACCTGCTTGCCCCCTTGCGCGGCCTCCGTGAGTGCACGCACGATGGCCGTATCGCCCGACGTGCGGTACAGCGTGAGCTTGATGGCGAGGACGTGCTCGTCCTTTGCCGCGCTCTGGAGCAGCCGCTCCACCGTGGCGGGAAACGAGTCGAACGGGTGGTGCACCAGGATGTCCCGCTCCCGGATGACGTCGAAGATGGAGCAGTCGGGGTCGCGCAGGTCGTGCGGTACCGACGCCGTGAACGGCGGGTCGCGCAATTCCGGAATTTCCAGCTCGCTCAGCGCGAGCATGTGCGAGAGGTCCAGCAGGTGCCCCGCATTCTCGATGTCGGCTTCGCTCAGCGACGTCTGCGCGGGAAAGTCCGCATTCCGAAGCTCGTCGAGCAGCAGCGTGCGGAGGTGCTGCGGCATGTCGTCCTGCACCTCCAGCCGGATCACCTCACCGAACCGGCGCTCGAACACCCGTTCCTCGATGGTGGCCAGCAGGTCATCCGGATCCTCGAGGTTGGTGAGTTCCAGGTCGGAGTAGCGCGTGACGCGGAACGCATACCAGCCTAGCACCTCCATGCCGGGAAACAGTGCCTCGAGATTCTCGCCAATCACCTGCTCGAGCGGCACGAACTCGTGCGGACGGCCCGGCACGGCCACCCACCGCGTCAGTCGCTCGGGCACCTTGACGCGCGCGAAGTGCGTGGTGCCGAGTTCCGGGTCGCGGACCTCCACCGCGAGCGACAGCGAGAGGTTCGACACATTCGGGAAGGGATGGCTCGGATCCACCGCGAGCGGCGTGAGTACGGGAAAGATGGCCGACTCGAACTGCTCGTCGATCGCGCGCCGTTCCGGTCCCGTCAACTCGTGCATGGCGATGATGCGCACGCCGTGCGGTCGCAGTTCCTGAAGCAGGTGCTCGAGGCATCGGCGCCGCTCGGTCAGCAGGCTTCCCACGCGCAGCCGGATGGCGGCAAGCTGGTCTGCTGCCAGGAGTCCGTCCGCGGCCGTGTGTGAAGTGCCTGATTCCAGGTGACGGCGCAAGCCAGCCACGCGCACCATGAAGAACTCGTCGAGATTGCTGCTGAAGATCGCCAGGAACTTCAACCGCTCCAGCAGCGGCACCCGCGGATCCGTTGCCTCGTGCAGCACGCGCGCATTGAATGCGAGCCAGCTGAGCTCGCGGTTGAGGTAGAGCGTTTCGTGCGCATGTGCATCCGGCATCGGCGACCTACTTCACGGTGCCCAGTCGGGCGAGCAATGCGGCCCGCATGGACTCGGGAAGTGGCGCATAGTCGAGGGGTGCCTCCATGGCCTGGCCATCGGCGAGCGCCCATTTCAGGAAGTCCACCAGCAGCTTTCCCTTCGCGGCGTCCGCCTGCGTCTGGTACAGGATGATCCACGTGAACGACGCGATGGGATACACGCCCGCACCGGACGAGTTGACGATGGAGATGCGGTAGTCCGTTGTCGCTGGCAACGCGCCCGCGGCACCCGCCGCCGCCGCGGTCACCGACGCGATACTCGGCGCCACGAACTCACCCTGCACGTTCTTGATGTGCGCGGTGGGCAACTTGTTCTGCGACGCATACGCCAGCTCGATGTAGCCAATGGCGCCAGGCGATTGCTTGACCTGCCCGGCCACGCCCTCGTTGCCCTTGGCGCCCAGACCCACGGGCCATTGCACGTCCTTCCCCTTGCCCGGCGCCTTCGCCCACGCCGCGCTCACCTTGGACAGGTAGTCGGTGAAGACGAACGACGTACCCGACCCGTCGGAGCGATGCACGACAAGGATGTCGGTCGCCGGCAGCGCGACGCCATTGTTCAGCGCGGCGATGCGCGCGTCGTTCCAGCGCGTGACCTGACCCTGGTAGATGGCGGCGATGAC
This sequence comes from Gemmatimonadaceae bacterium, assembly GCA_043758185.1. Taxonomy (GTDB): domain Bacteria; phylum Gemmatimonadota; class Gemmatimonadetes; order Gemmatimonadales; family Gemmatimonadaceae; genus AG11. The sequence goes on from JAYVNZ010000284.1 coordinate 14,256, forward strand.
GTCACCACTCAGGTTGAGTGGCGCCGTGACCGACGGAAGGTTGTAGGTCACCACCACCGCACCCAACGCCGTTGGCACATGGAGGATGGCGCCGCCCTTGGCCTTGCCCAGCTCCTCCTCCGACATCGGGGCGTCAGTGGCGCCGAAGTCGACGGTGTTCTCGGACAGCTGCCGGATACCCCCGCCGGATCCAATCGGCTGATAATTGATCTTCACCCCGGTCTTCGTGGCGTACTCGCTGAACCACTTGCTGTAGAGCGGGTTGGGGAAGGTTGCGCCCGCGCCCGTGAGGGCGGCGCCGGAACTCGCCTGGGCGGCAGAACCCGCTGCGGCACCCGCCGCCGGTGCCTTGTTGCCCGAGTCGCCACAACCGGCGACGAGCATGAATGTCACGATGGCCAGCAGGCCGCGCTGCAGCATAAGGAAACTCCAGGTGAGGGCTGCCATGCAAGATCGCCGCTTCTGCCGAAAGCGTTACCTGAAGCGTTGGTTCGTGACAGAACTGCGACAGACGCCACCCGGTTGGTGTATGCGTAATTCATGCCGGACTGGGCCGCAGACTTCTAGGGAATGGCCACGACCCGCGAGAGGATCGCATAGGAGATGGCCGCCATGATCCCTGCTGCGGGGATGGTGAACACCCACGCCCACACGATGCGGCCGGCAATTCCCCAGCGCACCGCCGACAGGCGGCGCGTGGCTCCCACGCCGACAATCGAGCCCGTGATGGTGTGTGTCGTGCTCACCGGGATGCCAAAGTGTGTCGCGATCTGGATCGCGATCGCCCCTCCGGTCTCCGCCGCGAAGCCACCGACGGGGCGCAGCTTCGTGATGCGCGACCCCATGGTGTGCACGATGCGCCACCCGCCAAACAGGGTCCCCAGGGAAATGGCGGAGTACGCGCCCACCTCCACCCACCGCGGGATGGTCTTGAAGTCCGCGACATACAGGTGGTGCAGCATGCCGGTCTGCCCGGCGAAGTACCCCTTGCTCGCCACAAGCAAGCCGAGAATGATGCCCATGGTCTTCTGGGCGTCATTTCCGCCGTGGGAGTACGAGAGTGCCGCGGAGGATAGCAATTGCATGGGCCGGAAGACGCGATCCGCCTTGCTCCCGCTCATCCGCTGGAAGATCCAGTAGCACGCAATCATCAGCGCAAAGCCGGCGGCAAAGCCGACGAGTGGCGAGATGACGATGAACGACAGCGTCTGCACCCATTTCGTCCCCCAGGTGATGGCCGCGGTGCCGGCCTTCGCCATGGCCGAACCGGCGTACCCACCAATGAGGGCGTGCGAGGAGCTCGATGGAATGCCGTAATACCAGGTGATGGCGTTCCAGATGATGGCGCCCAGCAGCGCAGCCAGGATGACGTTGGGATCGACGATACTCTGCTCGATCATTCCGCCGCCGACCGCCTTCGCCACCGCCACGCCACCCGTGAACAACGCCGCGAAGTTGAAGAAGGCCGCCCATGCGACCGCCGCGAAGGGACTCAACACGCGGGTGCCCACGATGGTGGCGATGGAATTCGCCGAGTCGTGAAAGCCGTTGCTGAAATCGAAGAGGAAGGCGATCGCTACGATCGCGACGACGTACCAGACCACGGATCAGCTCAGGAGTTCTTGATGGAGATGCTGTGCACCGCGTTCGCGACGCCCATGCACTGATCGATCGCAATCTCGAGCGTCTCGTACACCTCCTTCCACCGGATCACCTCGATGGGGTCCGGCGTGCCGGCGAAGAGCGCACCGACCGCCTCGTGGTACAGCGCGTCGCCCTCCTCCTCCAGCTTCTTGATCTCCGCCGCATGCACGGACACCTCGCGCGGCCGCTTGATGGCGCCCACCGCCTTCGCAATGTGCTCCGACGCCCGCAATATCACGTGCGCCATCTGCTTGGCAGGTTCCCGCACTTCATTGATGTGCAGCATCACCACGCGACGCGCGGTGCCATCGAGCCGGTCGATCACGTCATCGAGTCGTGATGCAAGGAGGTGAATGTCCTCGCGGTCGATCGGCGTGATGAAGCTCTTGTCGATACGGACGCTGATGGCCAGCGTCAACTGGTCCGCGAGATGCTCCACATCCTTGATCTGCCGGACGAGTTCCGTGGTGTTGTGCGGCTCGGCAAACAACTGGTCGAGCAGCTTCGCCGAACTCCGTAAATGCTCGGCGAGCTGGTTGAACATGTCGAAGAATTCTTCGTCGCGCGGAATGAGGCGGCTCAGCATGAGCGCGGTGGGGATGGGAGGAAGACAGCCATTCTACCGTCACGAACCTACCCGCATGCCGGGAGCCGGGCAATCGTTGCTCCCCACGCGCAACGGCCGCTCGCCGAAACCTGCCGACCTGACATTGCCCTCCCATCCCCCGCCATCATGTCACTCCGAGCAGCGAACCCGGCCGTGGGCGCCTGCCAGAGTGGCGCATTTGCGAGGAACCGGACTTGCCTCCCACAGCACCGTCCGCGGCAGCATCCCGCCGCGCGCTCCCACTACCTCAAAGGACGCAATGGCTGACAAAGTCATCGGTATCGACCTCGGCACCACCAATTCCGTTGTCGCCGTCATGGAAGGCGGCGACCCGGTGGTCATCCCCAACGCCGAGGGCGGCCGCACGACGCCTTCCGTGGTCGGCTTCACCAAGGACGGCGAGCGCCTCGTTGGCACCGTCGCCAAGCGACAGGCCGTCACCAACCCCACCAACACCGTCTTCTCCATCAAGCGCTTCATGGGTCGCAAGACCAGCGAAGTGGCAGAGGAGCAGAAGCGCGTTCCATACAAGGTCGTACCTGGCGCGAACGACGTGGCCACCGTGGAAGTCCAGGGCAAGCGATTCACGCCGCCCGAAGTGTCGGCCATGATCCTCCAGAAGATGAAGCAGACGGCGGAAGACTACCTGGGCCAGACGGTCACCAAGGCGGTCATCACCGTGCCGGCGTACTTCAATGATTCCCAGCGCCAGGCCACGAAGGACGCCGGCAAGATCGCCGGCCTCGACGTGCTGCGGATCATCAACGAACCCACGGCTGCCGCCCTCGCCTACGGCCTCGACAAGAAGAAGGACGAAAAGGTCGCCGTGTTCGACCTCGGCGGCGGTACCTACGACATCTCCGTGCTGGAGCTGTACGACGTGGACGGCTCGCGCCAGTTCGAAGTGAAGTCCACCAATGGCGACACGCACCTGGGCGGTGACGACTTCGACCAGCGCGTCATGGACTGGATCGTGGGCGAGTTCAAGCGCGACCAGGGCATCGACCTCTCCAAGGACCCGATGGCGCTCCAGCGCCTCAAGGAAGCCGCCGAGAAGGCCAAGATGGAGCTGTCGAGCACCACGTCCACGGACATCAACCTGCCGTTCATCACGGCGGACCAGAGCGGTCCGAAGCACCTGACGTACACGCTGTCGCGCGCCAAGTTCGAGCAGCTCGTGGATGACCTCATCACGCGCACGCTCGAGCCCATGCGCAAGGCGTTGAAGGATGCGGGCCTCGAGCCCAAGGACATCGACGAGGTGCTCCTCGTCGGCGGTTCGACGCGTATTCCCAAGATCCAGGACGAGGTCAAGAAGTTCTTCGGCAAGGATCCCAACAAGGGCGTGAACCCGGACGAAGTGGTGGCCATCGGCGCGGCGGTCCAGGGTGCGGTGCTCACCGGCGAGCAGAAGGACGTGCTGCTGCTCGACGTGACCCCCCTCTCGCTCGGCATCGAGACGCTGGGCGGCGTGACAACCGTGCTCATCCCGCGCAACACCACCATCCCCACCAAGAAGTCCGAGACCTTCAGCACGGCCGACGACAACCAGACCACGGTGGAGATCCACGTGCTGCAGGGTGAGCGCGAACTGGCCCGCGACAACCGCACCATCGGCAAGTTCCAGCTCACGGGCATTCCGCCCGCTCCGCGCGGCATGCCGCAGGTGGAAGTCACGTTCGACATCGATGCCAACGGCATCCTCCATGTGGCCGCGAAGGACAAGGCGACGAACAAGGAGCAGAAGATTCGCGTGGAGGCCTCGAGCGGCCTCTCGGACACCGACATCGACAAGATGGTCAAGGATGCCGAGCAGAACGCGGACGCCGACAAGAAGCGGCGCGAGGAGATCGACACGCGCAATCGCCTCGACAGCATGACCTACGAAGTGGAGAAGAACGCCAAGGAGTGGTCCGACAAGCTGCCGGCCGAATTGAAGGAGAAGCTCGACGCGAGTGTGGAGCGGTCGCGCAAGGCGTTGCGCGGTGACGACCTGGCCGAAATTCGTGCGGCGCAGGAGGACCTGAGCAAGACGTTTGGCGAGGCGGGGCAGTCGTTCTACTCGCAGAACCAGGCGGCGGAGGGCGCAGCGCCGGGTGGTGAGCAGGGCGGTGCACCGCATGCGGACGGTGCGGCTGCTGGCGCCAAGCCTGCCGACGACGTGGTCGAGGCCGACTACGAGATCGTGGACGACAAGAAGTAGTCGTCGCAGGGAAGGTATTTGAGAGCAGGTCCTTCGCTCCGCTCAGGACGACAGGCTTTTGGCGATCAATTGTCGTCCTGAGCGGCGGCGAAGGACGTGCTCTCGTACTTCATCGGAAACCAGGCGGGCACCGAATGTGTCTATAGGGGAACACGCGGTGCTCGCCTGTGTGTATATAGGTTAGAACGTCAGCATTCCCAGCACCCTTTGAGGACTAGCAGAATGGCTACACGGTATTCTCGCGCGCGCCTCGGCGCGGCGGTCGTCACGGCATTCGTTTGCGGTCTGCTGTTCGCGTCGGGGTTCGACCTCACGCGCTTCGGATTCGCGCAGGACGGAAAGGGCGCCAAGGTGGCGTCGTCGCAAGTGCAGTCGCTCGCGGAAACAGGCAATGCGTTCGAGGCCATCGCGGATCACGTGACCCCCGCCGTGGTCTCGATCCAGACCCAGCGGGTGCGGGTGGCCCGCAATCGCGTTCCTCGCGCTCCGGGTGGCATCGAGGACTTCTTCCGCAACTTCGAGCAGCAGCAGCAGGGGCAGCCCAGGGAACAGGCACAGGAGGCCAGCGGCACCGGCTTCATCGTGTCGAAGGATGGGTACATCCTCACGAACAACCACGTGGTCGCCGACGCCGACAAGGTGACGGTCACGATGCTCGACAAGCGATCGTTCGCCGCCAAGGTCATCGGCCGAGATCCCACCACGGACGTTGCGGTAATCAAGGTGGATGGGTCGGACCTTCCCGTGGCGAACCTGGGCGACGACAACGCGGCCCGCGTGGGCCAGTGGGTCGTGGCCATCGGCAACCCACTTGGCCTGGACTTCACTGTCACCGCCGGCATCATCAGCGCCAAGGGCCGTCCGCTGCCGGGACTGCTGCAGGGTAACTACGCCATCACGGATTACATCCAGACCGATGCGGCCATCAATCCCGGCAATTCCGGCGGTCCGCTCGTGAACATCAGGGGTGAGGTGATCGGCATCAACAGCGCGATCGCGAGCAGCACCGGCTTCTATGCCGGCTATGGCTTCGCGATTCCCGTGTCGCTGGCCAAGCAGGTGATGAACGACCTGATTGCGTACGGCAAGGTGCGCCGCGCGGTGATCGGCGTCCGCATCGGCGACGCCACGGCGGATGATGCCAAGGCGGCGGGCCTCGACCGCGTGACTGGTGTGCTTGTGGGCGGTTACGCTCCCGGCGACAGCCCGGCCAAGGATGCAGGCATCCAGGCGGGCGACGTGATCATCGCGGCAGACGGCAAGCCCACGGAACGGGTGAGCACCCTGCAGCGCATCGTGCGCAGCCACAAGCCCGGCGAGACGGTGAGCTTCGACGTGATGCGGTTCGGCACGAAGAAGTCGTTTCGCGTGAAGCTCACGGAAGCGCCGGACGATCCGGAAGCGGTCGCGTCGAATGGCGGCAACGATGTCACGCCGACAAAGGCGAGTCCTGTGGTCTCGCGGAAGCTCGACAAGCTGGGCATCACCGTGGAGCCGCTGTCGGCCGACATGCGGGCGCAGGTTGCGGAGCCCTACAAGCGCGGCCTCATCGTGAGCGACGTGTCCGTCTCGGGTCCGTCCTTTCACAAGTTGTCGGCGGACGGCACCATCCTGCTGGAGGTGTTGAACCCGGGACCGCGGCGCCCGTTGCGGTCGGCCGCGGACCTGGATGCCGTGTTGTCGAGCGTCAAGTCCGGTGACCTCATTTCGCTGATGGTGTACGACATGGGCCCACAGGGAACAACGCGTGTGGTGACGGTGAAAGTGCAGTAGCTGTTGCGCGCAGATGGAAGTACGAAGGGCCTCCGGCGATTCCGGAGGCCCTTCGTGCATTCGGTGCAGTTGGGTTCGCGGGTGCGCAACTACCCGGCAATGCGGGGATGCCGTAGCTTTGGAGCACGCGCGAGAGTGGCGAAACTGGCAGACGCACCAGACTTAGGATCTGGCACCGCAAGGTATAGGGGTTCAAGTCCCCTCTCTCGCATATTACGGCGCGGCGAATGGTCAGAAGGCAGTCATGTGCGTCACCTTCAGCGCCAGGACGCGCTCGTTGCGCACCCAGCTCCGGGTGTCCTGCCGCTCGGTGTATACGAGATACACGTCGCTGAGCGGACGATAGCGCAGGTTGATGCGCGCGTTCGTCACGAAGGCGCGCGTCTGGCTGTTGTACTGCGTGTAGGCACTTCCGAACAGGCTCGTCGACCACGCGTAGCGCACGCGCAGGCTTGCGACATCCGCAGTGAACGCGCCCGCATCGCGCCGCACGTCGTTCCGCTGCGCCGCGCCCTCGAGGCTGAGATTGTATCGCACCCGCCAGACAAGGCTCGTCGTCGCCGCGCGCCGCGTGCCATCGTAGAATCCGCCGGCCGTCGCGTTCACGGTGGCGGACAGCGGCCGGCCGTCACCCGTGCTGTAGTGCGCTGTCGCGTCGCGCCAGGCATAGCTCCCAGGCTTGATCACCTGGCCGGGATAGATCGTGAACGGGGCGTCGAGCCGGTCGAATTCGTCGGACAACTCGAACCCGACCTCTCCTTCAGGCCGGAAGAGCAGGTTCAGCCCAGCCTGAATCGACCGTGACTGCATCAGGTTCGACAGGTCGGTGATGTAGTCCACCTGCACGTACGGATTCACCTCCTGGGTGAGTGGCAGCGCGGGGCGTGCGTGCACGCCGGTGGTGGCGAACAGCTGCTGCATTCCTCGGCGCCGCACGAAGCCGAGCCCGGGATCGAACTGGTCGGACACCCGCTTCCACATGGCGGAGTTGTCCCAGAGCTTGCCGCGGTAGCCAAGCGAGGCGCGTGCCGCGTAGCCGTCCGAGCTGTCGCCCGGCGCGTCGCTTGCGGCCAGGTACGAATTGATCACCATGTTCGGGATCGGCCGCAGGTTGGCATCGGCGCCGTAACTGCGGTTGTAGCTGCCATTACCAGACCGGCTCGCGACCAGCACGCCGACGTCGGAATTGCCGAATACGTTGCGGCGCGCGCGACCCACGGCGAACTGTTCGCCGGGAATCGTGTCCAGGCGTCGCGTCTGCATGTCGAGCAGCCCCACATTCCACTCACCCGCCCGACCCGACAAGCGTCCTCCGCCAAGAATGGAGACGGGGCGACCGTCTCCCGTGATGCCGATGCGCCGCGAGTTGAAGAGGGTAAAGTCACGGAGCGTGGCGCCCGAGCGAAAATTGCGCTCTTCCACGTCGCCGAAGGTGAACGCCCCGGCGTTCTCGATGAAGAAGTCGCGCCGCTCGGGGAAAAAGCGCGAGAAGCGCGTGAGGTTGACCTGCTCCTGGTCGACTTCCACCTGGGAGAAATCGGTGTTGTACGTGAGATCGAGCGTCAGTGCCGGAGTCACGCCATACTTGAGGTCTCCGCCAAGGTCGGACTTCGAGCCAGACGCGCCGGGCAGTACCTGCGCGCCCTGTGCATTCGACGCCACGACGTACGGCTTGATCTGGAGATTGCGTCCCTGCCGGAGCCCCTGCAGTCCGACCAGTGTGCCCGCCTTGGACATCCGATGCACGCGGTACTGGCGCTCGAGCGGAGCCCAGTATGATGACTCGTTCACCCGCCGCACGCGTCGCAGGAAGTTGATCCCCCAGTCCTGCACGTCGCGTGTGCCGTCGAAGCGCAGGGTGCGCAGCGGGATCGCCATCTCCACGGTCCACGCCGAATCGCCAGAGGGCATGCGGATGGCCGCCGTCCGCACGTCGATGACACCCTCCCACGCCTCCACGATCGTCCGCGAATCGTCGTAGGTCTGCTCGTCGCGGATGGCTCCTTTCGGGTTGGCGACGAACAGGAAAGAGTTTCGCCGGTCCTTGTACGTGTCGAGGGCGACGGCGAACGCGTCGCTGTTGGACGACACGAAATCGTGTTGAATCCCTGCCGTGATGGCGCGGCCCGGCCTGGGGTCGTAGTTGATCGCGCTCACATACAGATGATCGGCGTCGTACAGCACGCGAACGACGGTGCGAAACTCCGGCCGCGCTCCCGTGGTGGGCAGCTGCTGCACGAAGTCGGTGGCCGAATCGGCAAGCGCCCACTCAGGTTCGTCCACCTGGCCGTCGATCACCGGCGGACGCGCCGTGCGCACGGCGCGCATCGTCGGCCTCGGCGCACGATCGGGGTCGATGGGGTACGCGCGCGACGAGGGCCCCACCGATGGATCGCCCTGCTGGGCACCGGCCGCCACCGGTATTGTGCTCGCGCCTGACACGAGGGCGGCAAACAGTGCGGGGCGGGCCAGCGTGTAGCGCGAAAGCAAGGCGGTGATCATGCAGCAGGGGCAGCGGGCGGAGTGACGACAGGTAGACGAGGCGACGATCGCCAACCTGCAGCGCGCCATGACTGACCCGCGCGACGTCCCTGTGCCTTGTCAACGCGTCCCTCGCCCGGATCGCTGGGTTCAGCCCGTCGCCAAGTGCCATTCGAGACGAACGCGAGCACGCCTGGCCGGCGAACATTACCTGCGCTTTACGCTCTCCACCGTGGCTGCCGTGAAACCCGACGCGCGCCACAGGTCCGCCGACCGGTACAGAACGCCGTCCTTCATTACCATCCGAACACGCTCGACGTTCTCGATCGCCTCGAGCGGGTTGGCATCGAGGACGACAAGATCGGCACGCTTCCCTGCGGCGAGTGTACCCACGTCGCCGCCGAGGTTCATGACTGCCGCCGGCACGGACGTCGCCGCACGCAGTGCGTCCATCGCCGGAATGCCCGCGCGCGCGTACAGCTCCACTTCGCGGTACACACTGAGGCCGGGCACGCCCTCATCCGTCCCCGCCACAAGCGGAACCCCTGCATCGTACAGTGCGCGAAGCGCGCCGAGTGTCCGCCGAAGCCGCGCGTGCGCCGTGGTCGTGTCGATCGTGGTGATGCCCATGGCATTCACGCGCTGCGCCAGCACTGGCGGCAGCGTGGCGACGCCCGGAATGAAATCCGCCACGGGCTCGGCGGTCGAGTGCTGGAGCAGTTCGCCCCAGGCGGCCGTCGGGTCGACCACCGTGCCGTGTCGCTTGAGCGAGGCGATCTGCGCCCTCACGCTGTCGGCCGCGGTGTCACCGCGGATGGGGAGATGTGCGATCTGGTCCATTCCCGAATCCACCGAGGCGAGGAGGCCGAGTGATCGCGGCACGTGCCCCGTCACCGTCATGCCAAGGCGATGCGCCTCGGCAGTGATGGCGCCGACGACATCGGGCTTGAGCAAGTCGTACAGCTTCACCTGCTCGAACCCGAGGCTGTGATATCGCCGCACCACCGCGCGCCCTTCCTCGGGCGTCGTTGCGTGGATGGAGCCGAAGCCATCGGGGCCGCCTCCGTCGACGAGACCCGCCACCAGGATGCGCGGCCCAATGGTGCGATGCGCCGCGATCGCATCACGAAAAGGGACGACGAAGTAGAGGTTGTTTCCCATGTCACGCACCGTGGTGACCCCCGCAGCGAGATACACCGGGCCCCACTCCATCTGCATGACGTGCGTGTGCATGTCCCACAGGCCCGGCATGATCGTCTTGCCCGTCATGTCGATGCGCCGCGCGCTGCGCGGCACGGGCGTTGTCGACCGTGGACCCGCCGCGACGATTCTCCCTGCCTTCACCACGATCGTGGCGTCGGGTATCGGCGTTGCTCCCGTGCCGTCGATGAGCGTTGCCCCCACAAGGGCGACGGACCCGGTGGCAATTGGGTGGACCGTGCGTGTGAGGCGCGCGAGGTCTGTCATGCGGTCACGCGTGCCGCTCGCCATCAGCGTGGCCAGGTGCGGCACCAGATCTTCGCGCACCGCATCAAGGGTAAGCCCGCCTCCGGTGGTCGACAGCGCCGCCAGGCCGCCGTTCGCGTCGAGCCACACAGACTCGACTCCCCAGGTCACGCCATCCACCGCATACCGGCGCAACACTTCCCGCCGACCTGCCACGTTCACCGTATCGCTCCCACGCACAGTGATGGTGAGGGTATTGGTGGGGCCACCGGGCACGGCGGCCAGCGTGCGCGGGCGGCCGTGATGCGCCCAGTAGCGCAGCAGCAGCAGGTGCTGCGATACCGGCGTACTCCCGCCAATCGCCGCGGTGATGGACGGCAGCACCACGTTCTGCGTTCGACGCCGCGACAGCACCTCGGCTTGCGTGCCGGTGACCTCGACGCGCGTCTCCAGTGTGCGGCTGGTGTCGGCAACGCGTGTCACCTCCAGATGCCGCGGCGAGAAGTCCGCCGTCGTGGTGCCGGCTGCCACGAGGTGCGTCCGCCGTCCCCGATCGGTGTAATCCAGGTCAGCGCCGTACCGGTATCCCCCATCGCCCGACCTGGTGAGCTCGTACTGCTCCCACCCCACAGGATAGCCGACGTAATAGAGCCGTAGCCGGCCGTTCGCGACCGTCGTATCGCTCCCGCGTTGGGCCGTGGCCAGCGCTGGAATGAGGAGCAGTGCGGCGAGCTTCTTCACGGCCGACGTGGCGGTGAGGACAACGAGTGCTGCCGTAGCAGGCAATCGCGCGAAACAATAGGCATTGTCGTGATTGAGGGGAGTATCCGAGGCCGCGCGGTCATCGTACGCAGTCGTGCCTTGATCCGCAAGAAACGCGACGGGCGCCCGTCCACGCTTGTGCGGTGCGCGCGCTGTGCGTATCTCTGCGCCACGCCTGCGAAGGCCTGTCCTTCATCCTGCCGGAGATCCATGGCCGCACGAGCACGCTGTTTCGCCCCTCCACGCGTTGCGTACGTCGTGTGTGCACTTCTACTCACGGCGCGCATGGGTCGTGCGCAGGAGCACACCGAACCGCGCCCGTGGCCGCCAATCGCCACGTTTTCAATTCTCGGGTACGATCCCGCAACCGGAGAAGTTGGCGGTGCGGTGCAATCGCGCGTCTTCAGCGTTGGCAATGGCGTGCTGTCCGCGGAGGCAGGGGTCGGCGCAGCGGCCACGCAGGCGATCGTGGACGTCAGTTACGGGCCGCAGGCCATCGCACTGCTCCGCATCGGGATGAAGCCGGCGGACATCGTGAAGAAGATCTGGGAGAGCGATCCCGATCCCCGCCCCGTTGACTGGACCAAGCTGGGACGGCAATTCGCCGTGATCGATACGTCGGGGAACGTGGCGGCGTACACCGGACCGAAGGCCACGCCGTGGGCAGGCGACAAGCAGGGCCGCTACTGCACGGCGCAGGGCAACATTCTCGCCGGCCCGGAGGTGGTGAGCGCCATGGTGAGTGCGTTCGAGAACACCACAGGGCATCTCTCCTTGCGGCTACTCGCCGCCCTCGAGGCAGGACAGAAGGCGGGTGGTGACAAGCGCGGCATGCAGTCCGCCGCCATGGTGATCGTGAAGAAGGACGCGGGGGTGTGGCTGCACAACGACACCGTGCTGAGGCTCCAGGTGGACGACAATCCGGAGCCGATCGCTGAACTTCGCCGCCTCGTGGAAAAGGCGGCTGCGCAGAGAGCCAGACTGCCGGCGCGATGACCCGAAGCCGTGGCGCACCAATGACCCCGCAATGCGGGGATGTCGGCTGACCGCGACCTACCCTTCGGCCCGCCTGGCGACAAGGTCGAAGCGATCCAGGTTCATCACCTTGTCCCACACCCGCACGAATTCACGCGCGAACATCTCCTTCGCGTCGTCGGCCGCGTAGACCTCGCTGATGGCGCGGAGCTGGGTGTTCGATCCGAACACCAGATCCACGCGTGTTGCCGTCCACTTCACGTCGCCAGTCTCCCGGTCGCGCCCCTCGAACAACGTGGTGCTATCCGGCATCGGAGCCCACTCGGTGTGCATCGCGAGCAGGTTCGCGAAGAAGTCGTTGGTGAGCGACTCGGGACGGTCAGTGAAGACGCCGTGCCTCGATTGCCCGTGGTTCGCATTCAACACGCGGAGGCCACCGACAAGGACGGTCATCTCCGGAGCAGTGAGCGTGAGCAACTGCGCCCGATCCACCAGCAGCTCTTCCGGCGACTTGGTGAAGGCACGCTGCTGGTAATTGCGGAAGCCGTCGCTCAGTGGCTCGAGCACTTCAAACGACGCAGCATCGGTCTGCTCCGCTGATGCATCCATCCGGCCCGGCGTGTAGGGGACCACGAGGTCGACGCCCGCGTTCTTCGCGGCGGCTTCCACAGCGGCGCATCCGCCGAGCACGATCAGGTCAGCCAGCGAGACGCGCGTGCCGCCTTTCTCATGCGCCCTGTTGAAGTCGGTCTGCACCCGCTCGAAGATCTCCAGCACACGCGCGAGCTTCGCTGGCTGGTTCACTTCCCATGAACGCTGCGGCGCAAGGCGGATGCGTGCGCCGTTCGCCCCACCGCGCTTGTCGGAGCCGCGGAACGTGGATGCGGACGCCCACGCGGTGCTCACGAGCTGCGCGATGGAGAGACCCGAGGCGAGAACAATCTGCTTGAGCGCGACGATGTCCGCGGCGTCGACCAGCGGGTGGTCTACCGCCGGGATGGGATCCTGCCAGATCATGACTTCGGCCGGCACGAGCGTGCCCATGTAGCGAACGCGTGGCCCCATGTCGCGGTGCGTCAGCTTGAACCACGCCCGCGCAAACGCATCGGCGAGCTGGTCAGGATTCTCGTGATAGCGCCGCGAGATTTTCTCGTAGATCGGATCCACACGCATCGCGAGGTCCGACGTCAGCATCATCGGTGCGTGACGCACCGTGGCGTCGTGCGCATCGGGAACGAGCGTTGCCGCCGAGGCGTCCGTGGGCTTCCACTGATGCGCGCCGGCAGGACTCTTCGTCAACTCCCACTCGAAGCCGAACAGGGTGTCGAAATAGCTGTTGTCCCACTGCGTTGGCGTGGGAGTCCATGCGCCTTCCAGGCCGCTCGTAGTGGTGTGCCCGGCGATGCCGCTCTCGTGGGTGTTCTTCCACCCGAGGCCCAGCGATTCAATCGGTGATCCTTCCGGCTCGGCGCCCACGAGCTTGACGTCGCCCGCGCCGTGCGCCTTGCCGAAGGTGTGGCCACCGGCGGTGAGCGCGACGGTCTCCTCGTCGTTCATCGCCATGCGCGCGAATGTCTCGCGAATGTCCCTCGCCGAGCCGAGTGGGTCGGGGTTTCCGTTGGGGCCCTCGGGGTTCACGTAGATGAGGCCCATCTGCACAGCGGCGAGCGGCGCCTCGAGCACGAGCTCCTCGGAGTAGCGCGCATTGCCCATCCACTCTTCTTCGACGCCCCAGTAGATGTCCTGCTCGGGTTCGAACACGTCCGCGCGCCCGCCACCAAAGCCGAAGGTCGGCAGTCCCATCGATTCGATCGCGGCGTTGCCGGCCATGATCATGAGGTCCGCCCACGACAGCTTCCGGCCGTACTTCTGCTTGATGGGCCAGAGGAGACGGCGAGCCTTATCGAGATTCCCGTTGTCAGGCCAACTGTTGAGGGGGGCGAAGCGCTGCGTGCCCGACGATGCGCCCCCACGTCCATCGGCCGTGCGATAGGTGCCCGCACTGTGCCACGCCATGCGGATGAAGAGCGGGCCGTAGTGTCCGTAGTCCGCCGGCCACCAGGGTTCGGAGCGCGTCATCAGTTCGCGCAGTTCACCCATCACGGTGTCGAGATCGAGCGTCTCGAACTCCGACGCATAATCGAAGTCCGCGCCGAGTGGGTTGCTGGCCGGCACGTTCTGATGGAGGATGCCGAGGTTGAGCTGATTGGGCCACCAGTCCCGATTGGACCGGGCGCGAGCGGGGGGCTTCATCGCTTTCTCTCCCGGTGGCGTGGTCGCATGCATGACAGGGCACTTCGCTCCGGACTCCATCGACTCGTTGTGCATGGCGCTCTCCTCGGGATATGGTGGGTGCGGAAGCGACCTCACCGACCCGAAGCCTAGCGCGTAGAGCCATAGTGAACAACGTGGTATTGCCTATATGAGCAATAGGAGATACCTATCGACATGGATAGTGTCCTCCTCCGCGCATTCCTCGAAACGGCCGACGCCGGCTCCATGAGTCGCGCTGCACTGCAACTCGGCATCTCGCAGCCGTCGCTCACGCTGCAGGTGCAGCGGCTGGAGCATCATCTCGGCACGCAGCTCTTCCGGCGCCATGGCCGAGGCGTCGCGCTGACGGATGCGGGCGTCGCCCTGTACCCCAGGGCGCGGAGAATCCTGGACGAGATGCGCGCGACGGAGGATGCAGTGCGGCGCGAGGGAACCGAGCGCGTGAGCAGGCTGACGGTAGGCGCGATTCCCACGATCGCGCCCTATGTGCTGCCCGACGCACTCCGCCGGTTGCGCGAGCGCGCCCCCGATGCCCGGGTGGACTTTCGCGAGGACTACAGCGCGGTGCTCGCGAAGATGGTGGCAGAGGGAACTCTCGATGTGGCGATCGCGGCGCTGCCGTATGCCTTCGAGCACGTGGACACGGAGCCACTGGGCGACGACCGGCTGGTTGTGGCGCTGCCGTCGCACCATGCGGCGGCGCGTGCGGGCCGCATCACGCTCGCGCAACTGCGCGAAGCGCCCGCCGTGACGCTCGATCGCGCGCACTGTCTCGGCGAGCAGGTGGCGGGGTTCTGCTCGAGCCATGACGTGAACGCGTCGGTGGTGTGCCACAGCTCGCAGCTCACGACGGTGCTCGAACTGGTGGGCGCCGGCGTGGGTGTGTCGATCGTGCCGGCGATTGCGGCGTCGCGGCACAACACGCCGCGCTGTGCCTATGTACCCCTGGTTGGGCACGATCTGCGGCGTGAGATCGTGGCTGTCTGGCGCAGGGGTGCGGTGCGGACGCCAGAGGCGCAGGGGTTCGTGGAGTGCGTGCGCGACGTGATTCGCAGTTGGTAGGTGAGGCGCCGTGTGCGCGGCACTCCTGGAGAGCAGGTAGCATCTCGCCGCAGGAGCACCCACGCCGTAGCTTCTCCGGGGTCAGCGCCCTCCCCTGCCACCCATGATCCGAATGACGGACCTACTCCCCACCCCGCACCTCGCTCGCATCGGCCAGCGAAGGACCAGCGTCGTCGTCGCGTGCGCGCTCGCCGTGGCATCCATGGCGCCGCGTGCCGGCTCGGCCCAGGCAACCAGCACGTCCGCTACGAGCGCCAGCATCGCAAGCCATCCCGACGTGCTTGGGGCCGAGCGGCTCTTCTCGGCATGGCTGGACGGGCAGATCGCCTATCGCGGCCTGCCGGGTATCGCCGTTGGCGTGGTGAAGGACCAGGAGCTCGTGTGGTCGAAGGGCTTCGGGTTCGCCGATGTGGGCAACAGGGTGCCCATGACGCCCGAGACGAAGTTTCGCATGGCGTCGCACAGCAAGCTGTTCACCGCCATCGCGATCATGCAGTTGCGCGAGCAGGGAAAGCTGCGGCTCGACGACCCCGTTTCGAAATACCTGCCGTGGTTCACCGCGACGCCTGCCGGCGACGACGACGGAGCCATCACGATCGAGCAACTTCTCTCGCACAGCTCCGGCCTCCAGCGCGAGGCCGGTGACCACTGGACCAACTTTGGCTTTCCAACCGAGGATGAACTGCGGCGGCTGTACACCGACCGCCACGCCGCGTTCGCACCCTCGGTGCGGTGGAAGTATTCCAACCTGGCGTACGCCATTGCCGGACTGGTGATCGAGCAGGTGAGCGGCGAGCGATGGGCGGACTTTGTTGGCCGCAACATCTTCCAGCCGCTCGACATGACCGCGTCGAGCGTGGACAAGAACGTCGCGGGGCTCACGGTGCCCTACGGTCGCCGCATGCCGGATGGTACGCGGGAGGTGCTTCCCTTCGTCGACGCGCGCGGCATGGCCGCAGCAACGGGCGTTACGTCGAACGTCATCGACATGGCGAAGTTTGTGTCCTCGCAATTCCGTGCGGGGGCGCGGGGCGGACGGCAGGTGGTGAGCACCGGATCGCTGCGCGAAATGCACCGCGTGCGCTCCGTCGAGGAGAACTGGACGTCGGGCACGGGCCTCGGCTTCGACATCAGCCGCATCAAGGACAGGACGTACGTCGGACATGGCGGGGGTTATCCCGGCAACACGACGCAGACGCTCATCCAGCTCGACGACAAGGTGGGCGTCATCGTGCTCACCAACACCAACGACTCCAATCCGTTCGACATCGCGCGGGAGCTGATGGCCACGGTCGGCGAGGCGGTTGCGAAGGCGTCACTCGTGAAACCGGTGACCGTGGCGTGGGATCCGTCGTGGGCCCGCTACGCCGGACTGTACCGCGGCCGTGGGGGAGACTCGCAGATCGTGCTCCTCAACCAGCGGCTCGTGCTGGTGACCCCCAACGCCGCGAACGTGGACAACCCGATCGCGCTGGAGCCACTCGGCGATGGTCGCTTCCGCTTCGTGGCACCCACGGGTGGAGGAGTGGTGGGCGAGGTGGTGCGGTTCGTGGAAGCGAGTGGGCGGCCCATGCGCATGTACACGGGCGATAGCTGGACCGACCGGCTTCAGGGGCCGTGACCCCTGAACTGTGCAGCACTAATGCGGCGTGATGGACCACGGGGCGGACAGTGGGCGAGGGGGTGAGCGATGCTCGGCGGCTTCGGCGCCCCGCTCCGCCAGAAGGCGAGCCGAGAACCGCTGGGCCTCGCTGATCCGCTCCACCTCGATGGCCACTGACTCGAGGGCTTGTTCGATACGCTCGAGCCGCGGGCTGGATTCGATCACGGACATCTGGTCGACGTGGGTGCCGCGCCGCACCCACAGGCGGCGTGTGAGGGCGAATACCACTGGCACCAGCAGGAGGAAGACACCAAGCCCGGTCTCCTCCAGCTGCTCTCGGCCGAAGAGCGGATCTCGCGATCCCGGTGCGACCGTTGTTGCACGCGCGTATTCCTTCTCGAGGGCCTCGAGTTGTCGGCGACCGAGGTCGGCCTCGAGACTCGCAGCCTTCAGGCGGTGCTGCGCCTCGGCGAGCGGCTGTGCAAACCCGTCCAGTTCTGCCTGGCTCGAAGCGCGGTGGCTTCTCTCCCCGAGTTGACTCAATTGCACGGCGAGGTCGTTCGCGCGCAATTCGAGCACCATCTGGTTTCGCCTGAGTCCATCGAGCCGGCCGGCGATCGTGACGTCGGGCGTTGGCGCCTGCTCGGGATTGACGGGCATGCTTTCCTCCGGGGGTGCCGGCATTGGCATGGGTCGCTACGACAACGTGAAGCAGGTCCTTCGCTGCGCTCAGGACGACATTCAAAGCTGCCGACGGTTTGGGTTTGACGCCATGGCCGGACAGCAGGATCGCCTGTCGCACGATGATGCGGAAGCTGTCCCGGCTGACGATGCCCGCCCCGGGAGCCCCACGCGTATGACCTTTGCAGGCCCCGAGCGTCGGGTATGGTAGCGGTCGGTCCGACATGTCCGCTCCCTTCCATTTCCAGAGCCCACCATGAAACGCCTCGCCGCCATCCTGGGCCTCGCTGCCCTCGCAGCCTGCAACACCGACATCGACCAGAGCACGCGCCCGGACAACCTTGCGGGTATGTATCACCTGGCGAGCCTCGGTGGCAAAGCCCTGCCCGCCCCCACCACGATCGACACCTTTCCCGCCCAGCTGGTGTCCGGCGAGCTCGTGCTCGCGGCGAATGGCACATGGAGCGAAACGCTTGGCATCAGGGCCGTTTCGTCCACGGGGGTCAAACCGGTTGTCCAGTTCCCCGCAGGGGGCACATGGCTCATCCTGCGCGACTACGCGTACATTGCATTCACGGACAAGGTGAATGCCTACTCCTTCTCCGGCGTGGCGGCAGGCAACACCGTAGTTCTGCGGAGCGCCGAGGGGCAGGACATGGTGTACCGACGGTGACCTGGTGCCGCATCCTGCCGGTGCCCGCCGGGAACCATCCAGCCGTTCCCGCGTTTCGTACCGGGCACCGTGATGGTGATGCACCGCACTTCGACGTGGACCGACGCGCTGATGATCTCGAACGACGAAGCGCACTGCCGGCAGATCGTACGCACGCATGCGCGGACCTTTGCGCTGGCGAGCCGCTTCCTCCCTGACGAGAAGCGGAGCGCGGCATTCGCACTGTATGCGTTCTGCCGCGTGGCAGACGACCTCGTGGACACGGGCAACAGGGGTGAGGCGCGCGACGTGAGCGCCCAGCTCGCGGCGTATCGGACGCAGCTGGACGAGGCGCTCGCGGGGCGGCCGTCTGGACCGGTGTTTCGAGAGCTGCTGCGTGCCGCTCAGCGGTATGAGGTGCCGGTCGGCGTCCTCCACGAGTTGCTCGACGGCGTTGCCCGCGACTGTGCGCCCACGCATTACGGTACGTGGTCCGAACTCTCCCGCTACTGCGAAGGCGTGGCGAGCAGCGTGGGGGAGATGTGCACGTATGTCTTCGGTGTGACCGGCGACGGTTCCGTGCGCACGCGCGCCCTGACGCACGCCCGCACGCTCGGTGTTGCGATGCAGCTCACGAACATCCTGCGCGATGTGGGCGAGGACGCACGGATTGGTCGCTGCTACCTGCCCGACGAGGACCTTGCGCGCTTCGGGCTGAGCCGGCTGGAAGTCCTGGCGGGCGAGGCGACCGCCGACGACCGGTGGAAGGCGCTCATGCGCTTCGAGATCAGCCGCGCGCGCGCGCTGTACGAGCAGGCCATGCCGGGTATCGGCCTCCTCGCGCCTGATGCGCGCCGCTGCGCTGCCGCGTGTGCCATCGGGTACGCGGGCATCCTGCGCGCCATCGAGATCAATGACTTCGATACCTTCACCATGCGTGCGCGTGTGGGCACGTTGTCGCGAGCGAGCGTGCTCTGGAGCGCATGGCGGACGCCCCTGTCCACCGTTCCGTCGTTCGCTGCCGCCCGGCCGACGCACGGTGACGACTCGGTGACGTGGGCATGACGCCCACTCCGCGCACCAGTGCGGCACGCGGGGCCACCGTGGCGCTCGTTGGCCACGCGCTGCTGCTCGTGCTGTCCGGGATTGCATTCGCCACGTTTCTGGCGCCGCCGTCGCCAGCCTGGTTGAGCACCCCAGCCAACCAGCGCGTCGCCGCCCTGATGTTCACCTTCGGCGGGCAGACCACCGTCGTCCTCGGCGCCCTCGCCGGTATCCTGCATGCCACCAG
>JAYVNZ010000285.1:0-3183 GCA_043758185.1 Gemmatimonadaceae bacterium
GCCGCCGCGATGCCGATGGCCGGCGCACCGCGCACCGCGAGCGTGGCAATCGCATCACAGACGTCATCCGCGGTGCGCAACTCCAGACGCACGAGCTCGGCGGGCAGTCGCCGCTGGTCGATGATGTCCACAGCGTTCCCATGCGTTGCCCAGCGCACCGCTTCCACGACCGTCATGGTGGAAAGTTAGCCGACACCCGCTCACCTTCACACATGCGATTTCACCACGTCATCTCCGTGCTGGCCGTTTGCTGTGCACTGCCTGTCACCGCGCAGCGTCCTGCCGCACGCGCCGAGCTCCTTCCTGCCGACACCGCGGTGCACCGCGGCGCGTTGCCCAATGGCCTGCGCTACATCATCCGTCGCAACGCGAAGCCGGAGCACCGCGCCGAGCTTCGCCTCGTGATCAACGCGGGGTCCATCCTGGAGACGGACGCGCAGCGGGGCCTGGCGCATTACGTGGAGCACATGGCGTTCAATGGAACCAGGCGCTTCCCCAGGAGCGACATCGTGAACTTCCTGGAGCGGGCCGGCATGCGCTTCGGCGCGGACCTCAATGCATCCACGTCGTTCGACCAGACCATCTACATGCTCCAGATTCCCACCGATTCGGGCGGACTGCTGTCGAAGGGGCTGGACATCATGGAAGACTGGGCGCATGCGCTGTCATTCGACAGGGTGCTGGAGCAGAAGGAGCGCGGCGTGGTGATCGAGGAATGGCGCACGGGACTCAGTGCCGAGACGCGCGTGCAGAACAAGCAGTTTCCGGTAACGTTGCGCGGCTCGCAGTACGCGGTGCGGCTGCCCATCGGCACCATCGGCAACCTGCGACACTTCGACCCCAAGCTCGCCGAGCAGTTCTACCGTGACTGGTATCGCCCCGACCTGATGACGGTGGTGGCCGTAGGGGATTTCGACGTCGCGGCCATGGACACGGACATCCGCTCCCGGTTCGGTGCCCTCGTGATGCCCGCGCACCCAAAGCCACGCACGTATGCGCCGGTGCCGTCGCACGATGCAACACTCGTCTCCATAGAGACCGACAGGGAGTATCCCAGCTCATCCGTGTCGCTGATGTGGCTCAAGCCACACGACAGCACGCGCACGGTGGCCGACCTCCGCCGCAACGATGTGGCATCGCTCTACGACCGCATGGTGAACGCGCGCTTCAGCGAACGCTCGCAGCAGCCCGACGCTGCGTTCACCTACGCCGGATCGGGACGTGGCGAGTTCGTGCGCACCCGCGACGTCTACGAGCTGTATGCCGGCGTGAAGGAAAGCGGTTTCGAACGGGCTGCGCAGGCGTTGCTCGCGGAGGCAGAGCGAATCGCGCGTTTCGGGTTCACCCAATCGGAACTGGATCGCGTGCGCACCGAGTACCTCCGAAGCCTGGAACAGGCGTTCGCGGAGCGCGACAAGACGAATTCGTCGGTGCTCGCGGGCCAGTACGTAAGCGCCGCGCTGTCGGGCGCGCCCATCCTGGGCATCGAGAATTCGCAGACGCTGGCGCGCCAACTGCTGCCCACCATCACCCTGGCCGAGGTGAACGCCCTGGCGCGCAGTTCGTTCACCGAAAAGAATCGCGTCGTGCTCGTGGCCGCACCGCTCAAGCCGGACGTGACGGTGCCCACGAAGCCGGCGATGCTCGCGGTGTTCGACAAGGCACGGCATGCAACGCTGACCGCATACGTGGATTCCACGTCGGACGCCCCACTGGTGCCCGTGCTGCCCACGCCCGGCCGCGTGGTGGGCGAGCGTACCCTCGAGGGCACGGATATCCGTGAGTGGACGCTCTCGAATGGCGCGCGCGTGCTGCTGAAGCCCACGGACTTCAAGGCGGATGAAGTGCTGTTTGCCGCGCAGAGCCCCGGGGGCGAATCGCTCCTTCCCGACTCCGCCGTGACGGACGCGGACCTGAGCAGCGTGCTGCTCAGCGTGAGCGGCCTGGGCACGTTCAACCAGATCACCCTGGGCAAGAAGCTCACGGGCAAGCGTGCGGGCGTGGGCGCACAGCTCACCGACAACAGCGAAGTGCTGCGCGGCGCTGCGTCATCTCGGGACATCGAGACGCTGTTCCAACTCGCGTGGCTGCGCATCACGCAGCCGCGCATCGACTCGAGCGCCTGGGTGGCCTTCAAGAACCAGATGCGCGCGGAGCTCGCCAACCAGCGCAACTCACCCGATGCCGTATTCGACGACACCATCACCGTGACGATGGCACAGCATCATCCCCGCGTGAAGCTCATGTCGCCCGCGATCCTGGATTCCGTGAACATCCGCCGGGCACTCGCGATCCAGAGGGATCGTTTCGCGGATGCCAGCGGATTCACCTTCTTCCTGGTGGGAAGCTTCTCGACGGACTCCGTGCGGCCGCTCGTGGAACGGTACCTGGCGTCGCTGCCCGCACTGCACCGCAACGAGGTGGCGCGCGACGTTGGCATCCGTCCGCCCGCCGGCGTGGTGGAACGGACCGTCCGCAAGGGCGTCGAGTCCAAGGCCCAGACGCGCCTGATATTCACCGGCACATGTGCATACAGCTACGAGAACCGCGTCGTGCTCAGCGGACTGCGCGACCTGCTCGACATCCGCCTCCGCGAGGCGCTGCGCGAAGAGAAGGGGGGCACCTACGGCGTGAGCGTCGGTGCATCCTGCACGCACGTTCCCACGTCACGCTACGAAGTCGATATCTCGTTCGGCAGTGCGCCGGAACGAGTGAACGAGCTTACGAAGGAAGTCTTCGCGGTGATCGACAGCATCGCGGCGGGCGCCGTCAGCGACTCCAACCTGACCAAGGTGCGCGAGTTGCCGCTCCGCGCGCACGAGACCGCGCTCACGCAGAACGGCGCGTGGCTCGGTGCCATGCTCGACGCGAACGAGGACGGCCGCGACCAGCGTGACTTCCTGCGCAGCCCTGCACTGGTGGCGGCTCTCACGCGCGAACGCCTCCGCGACGCCGCACGCACGTACCTTCGCCGCGAGCAATACGCCCGCTTCACGTTGCTGCCGGAAGACGCACCACGGAAGGCGCGTCAATGATGGTGCGCGCGCGCCGGGTTCAGTGCCGTCCATCGGGCGAGGAGCGCGGAGTCCCCCGAGCTTCGCCGTAGTCCGGCGGCATACGCCGAGTCTGCGGCGTCGCGGTGTCCGAGCTGTTCCTGGGCCACGCCGAGAAACAGGGCGGCCA
>JAYVNZ010000286.1:0-23288 GCA_043758185.1 Gemmatimonadaceae bacterium
GTCGATAAACCCCAACGGGACGGCCGTCGGCGTGATGACCACGGCCACGCATCCCGTGGACGTCGTCGCCTTCAACATGAAGACACCATCCGCCATCAAGTGGCTCACGGACGTGAATGGCGATGTCCTGATGGGGAAGACCCTTGGTGCGGCCGAAGAGATATGGTTCACGTCGAAGGACGGGATGAAAGTGCAGGGATGGATCGTGAAGCCACCGGACTTCGATCCATCGAAGAAGTACCCGCTCATCCTCGACATCCACGGCGGGCCGCACTCGATGTACAACGTCGGCTTCAGCTTCGTGCGCCAGGACCAGGCGGCGAACGGGTACGTGTCACTCTACACAAATCCGCGGGGCAGCACGGGGTATGGCAGCGCGTTCGGCAACGCGATCAAGAATGCCTACCCCGGAAAGGACTTTGATGACCTGATGGCTGGGGTGGATACGGTCATCAGGCGCGGCTATGTGGACACGAAGAATCTTTTCGTCTATGGATGCAGTGGCGGAGGCGTCCTCACGGCGTGGATCGTCAGCCACACCAATCGCTTCGCTGCGGCGTCGTCGAACTGTCCGGTGATCAACTGGGTGAGCTTCGTCGGCACCACCGACGGCGCAAGCTGGTACTACAATTTCGAGAAGCTGCCGTGGGAAGATCCGAGTGAGCACCTGAAGCGCTCGCCCCTCATGTACGTGGGCAACGTCACCACGCCAACGATGCTGATGACCGGAGTGAATGACCTGCGCACGCCGATGGAACAGACGGAGCAGTTCTACCGCGCGCTCAAGCTCCGGCACATTCCCACCGCCATGATCCGCTTCAACGACGAGTGGCATGGTACGTCGTCAAAGCCATCGAACTTCCTGCGCACGCAACTCTACATGCGCAGCTGGTTCAAGCGGTATGCGGACAAGGAGGGCAAGGTCGCTTCACGGAGCGAACGTTGAGGCCGGTCGAAGCCATTTGCGAGCCGGCTGTGACTGCAGGGTCAGGGCAAGCAACGCGGCCAGGACAGCGCTGACGTGAAACGACACAACCGGACCACTCATGCGAGCGATCCGGTTGTGCACCACGCGGTTGCCGGGCGGTCTGATGACTCCCTGTGCGACGGTTCGCCGTCAGACGGGAAACAGCATCTCCCGGTACTTCGGCAGCGGCCACAGATCATCTGCCACCTTGAGCTCGAGCGCGTCACTCGCCTCGCGCGCGGCGGCCATCGCGTCCGCTACCGCGCCCGTGAGGAGCTTCGCCTGCTTCGGCGCATCGTCGTGCATGTGCTCCGCCTTGTCAATCACGCCCTGCAGCGTGTCACGCCGCTCGCGCAACGTCTCGATCATTGCGCCGATCTCGTTGGCCGCCGCCACCTGCGGAACGTTCGTCACGCCGGCGGATACCGCGTGCGACGCGGATGAGGACAGCGCACCCGCATAGCTGAACGCGGCGGGAAGGATCATGGTATCGAGGATCTCCTTGAGCGTATGCGCCTCGATGAGCATGTCCTTGATGTAGCGCTCCAGCCGGACATGATATCGTGACTCGAGTTCCGCCTTGGTGAAGATGCCGAGCTTGGTCAGCAGCGCCCGACTCTGGCGCGACAACAGCTGCTCCAGCGCCTCGGGGCTGCGCCGAAGGTTGGGCAGTCCGCGCTTCGCGGCTTCCGTCACCCACTCATCCGAATAGTTGTTGCCCTCGAAGCGAATTGTCGCGCTCTCCTTGAACGCCTCACGCACGACGGCAAGCACCACGTCGTCCACCGACTTGCCGCGCTTCATGCTTCCGCGGATCTGCCCGGTCAACTCCTCGAGTGCCTCCGCCACCGCCGCATTCAGGAGCACGATGGGGAACGCGATGGATGCCGACGACCCCACCGCGCGGAACTCGAACTTGTTGCCCGTGAACGCGAACGGCGACGTCCGGTTGCGATCCGTGTTGTCCTTCTCGATCTCCGGCAACCGCGCCACACCCAGCTTCAGCATGGCCTGTGACGCATTCGCCGACGTCTTGCCCGCGGCGATGGACTCGATGACGCGGGTGAGCATTGAGCCCATGAACACGCTGATGATGGCCGGTGGCGCCTCGTTGGCACCCAGCCGATGCTCGTTGCCGCTGGACGCAATACCGGCGCGCAGCAACCCCGCGTGCCGGTGCACGGCCTTGAGAATCGCTGCGAGAAACACCAGAAAGCGCAGGTTCTGGTGCGGCGTCTTGCCGGGCTTCAGCAAGTTGGTGCCATCGATATCGGAATTCTCCGCCGCGATCGACAGCGACCAGTTGCAGTGCTTGCCCGAGCCATTGATGCCCGCAAAGGGCTTCTCGTGCAGGATGGCCTGGAGCCCGTGACGCAACGCCACCTTGCGCAGCAGCGCCATCACCATCTGGTTGTGGTCGACCGCGATGTCCGTCTCCTCGAACAACGGTGCCATCTCGAACTGGCAGGGCGCCACTTCGTTGTGTCGCGTGATGATGGGGACACCGAGCTTGTACAGCTCCGTTTCCACCTCGGAGATGCACGCCTGGATCCGCTCCGGGATGCCGCCGAAATAGTGATCCTCCAGCTGCTGACCACGCGGTGGCGGCGCACCCACGAGCGAACGGCCGGCCATCACGAGGTCCGGACGCTGCGCAAAGTGACTCCGGTCGATCAGGAAATACTCCTGCTCAGCGCCGAGTGTGGTGTAGACGCGCTGGACGCCCTTGTCGCCCAGGAGTTCGAGCAACGCGATGGCCTTTTCCGAGAGGATGTCCGAGCTGCGCAGCAGCGGCGTCATCTCGTCCAGCGCCTCGCCGTTGTAGCCGATGAACACCGAGGGAATGCACAACGTGCGGGTATTGCCGGACTCCACGATGAACACCGGGCTGGCCGGGTTCCACGCCGTATAGCCGCGTGCTTCCCACGTCGCGCGCAGTCCCCCGCTCGGGAAGCTCGATGCATCAGGCTCGCTCTGGATCAGCTGCGCGCCGGTGAAGGCCTCCATCGGCTGGCGATTGTCGTCGAACGCCAGAAACGCGTCGTGCTTCTCCGCCGTCAGCCCCGTCTGTGGCTGGAACCAGTGCGTGAAGTGCGTCACCCCGCGGGTGATTGCCCATTCCTTGATGACCTGGGCCACAGTGGGTGCAACGTCCACGTCGAGCTTTTTCCCGAGGCGCACCGACGCCGCGAGCTTGGCGTACAGTTCCTTTGGAAGCTTGTCGCGCATCTGTCGCGCGCCAAAGGTGTTGATGCCGAAGTAGGCCGACGTGGGCAAATGCGCCGCGCCGTCGCCATTCGATGAAGACGAAGCCGAGCGAGGCACCCGCGCCGCGAGATCGCGAAGGGTGGACTTGCGAGAGTTACTCACGGAGTCGGTCATGGATGAAGCGTTGGGAAGGGGAAGCGCAACGGACAATTTCGTGATGACAAATTACACAAAATGCGCTGGAATTTCCAATATTGACGACAATGATTTGCCGGAACTGCACGAATCAGCCATTACAACAAACCCAGCGCGGCGGCCATTCCATTGGCCGCCGCACCGTTCCCGCCCCTCCCGGAGTTCCCGCGAAATGCGGCTACGCGGCCTCGTCCTTCGGGGTGACGGAAAGGAATACGCTTTCGGAGCCGCTGATCATGTACTCCGGGTACGCTGACGTCCCGTGTTCGTGCACATCCAGGCCCTCCAGCTCCCCTTCGGCAGATACCCGAAGCGTGCCTGTTGCCTTGACCGCGTACATCAGCGCCATGGCGGCGGCGAATGTGGTGAGCGCAATGGTGGCGCTCCCGATGAACTGTGCCTTCAGCACACCCAGCCCGCCTCCATAGAAAAGGCCGGTCACCACGCTGGACACATCCTGCCCGGTGGGCGTGGCAGCACCATACTTGCCCGCCGCGAACAGGCCGAGCGACAGCGTGCCCCAGATGCCACCAATCATGTGCACAGGCACGGCCCCGATGGGATCATCGATTCGCAGGTGCTCCAGCAGGTCGATTCCCCACACCACCACGAGCCCTCCACCGATACCGATAAGGAACGCGCCCACCGGCTCCACCCAGTAGCACGGACAGGTGATCGCCACCAACCCGGCCAGGAATCCGTTGGTCAGGAGCGCGAGGTCCCACTTTCTGGTGCGCAGATAGGAATACGCCAGGGTGGTCAGCCCCGCCGAGCACGCGGCGAGCGTGGTGTTGAACGTCACGCGACCGATGCCGCCGATGTCCATCGCCGACAGCGTGCTGCCCGGGTTGAACCCGTACCACCCGAACCAGAGGAGCAACCCTCCGGCTGCCCCAATGATCAGGTCGTGCGGCGGCATGGGCCCGCCACCGTCCCGCTTGAAGACGCGCCCGAGCCGAGGACCGAGCGCAATGGCGCCAGCCAGCGAGATCGCTCCGCCAATGGTGTGCACCACCGTGGATCCGGCAAAGTCGCGGAAGGGGATCGGTCCCAGCGTGGCGAGCCATCCATCCGGGCCCCATGCCCAGTGCCCAATGATCGGGTAGATGAACCCGGTCACGCCCACGCTGTACAACAGGTCGCCGATGAAGCCGCATCTCCCGATCATTGCCCCGGACGTAATGGTCGAGCAGGTGTCGGCAAAGGCGAACTGGAACACCCAGAACGCGAGCAGCGCCACGCCCGTGGTGCCATAGGTTGGTGCCAGCCCCGCCAACCCAAAGCCGGTGAGCCCGATGAATCCGTTGCCGGGCTCGAACATGAAGGCAAAGCCCCAAAGCCAGAACGTGATGCCGCAGATGCACGTGTCCGCGATGCCTTCCACCAGGATGTTGACCGATTCTCGCGAGCGCGCAAAGCCGGCCTCCAGAAGCACAAACCCCACCTGCATGCCGAACACGAGGAACGCGGCTACGAGCACCCAGACCGTATTCACCGCATTGACCGTTGCCATCGGGTCCAGGACGGGCGCCGCTACCGCGGCGGCAGCGGCAGGTGCGGCCTGTGCGCCGAGCATTGCGGGCAGGAACCATCGCGTGATCAGCGTGAGCACGATGAACAAACCGATCGCCTTTCCGAGGAACAGCAGGCCGACGTCACGACGTATTCGCGGATCCTGCCAGTTCGTTCGCAATCGCATGCTGACCATTCGCAACGTGATCATGGAGCTTCTCCTTCTCGTGGATGGGGAGTCAACGGCGAAACGGGATATGGGGGGGCATGGACATCGCGTCGTCAGTTTTTCACGATCAGGTGCAGCGAGTGCTCCTGGACCGCATCGGCTGTTACCGGCGTGAGTGCCGCGTTGTCGCGCTCCCCCGTCCGGATGCGGACGACGCGATCGAGCGGCTGCACGAAGATCTTTCCGTCGCCCACCGCACCCGTGCGCGCGGCGGAAATGATCGCTTCGATGGTCACCTCGACGAACGGTTCGGAGACCGCCATCTCGACCTTGATCTTTTCATGGAACTGGAGGAGCAGCTTCGATCCCCGCCGAACCGTGACGATGTCACGTTCACCACCGTGGCCGCTTGCGCGCGTGATGGTGATGCCGGTGACGCCAGCGACGAACAGCGCCTCCTTCACGGCGGGCAGGCGGTCGGGGCGGATGATGCAACTGATGAGTTTCATCGGGGCGCGAGTCCGGGGGAGAGTGGGCCTTCGGGAATGGGCATCAGTACACGAACATCACGTTGAACCCGAGCGTCTTCTGGTTCCGCCGGCTCTTCCCGGTATCATCGAGGAAGACGCCGTCCTGGTTGATCGCGTCGTAGCGCCCCTCGGCACGGACCACGAAGTTGTTGGTCACCTTGAGCGTCGGTGTCACCGTCACTTCATTAGCGGTGGTGTTCCTGCCCAGGCCGAAGCGAGTGCCGCCCTCATCCTTCATCGTTTCCACGCGGAACGCGACGAAATACTTCGGTGCCGGCGAGACCTTCACGTAGCCCGCCAGGCCGCTCCACTTCGCGTCAGTCCCCGGCGTGACGGCGCTTGCGCGCCGCTCCACGGCGTAATCGCCATTGATGCCGAATGAGAGCATGTCATTGACCTTGTACGTGGCAACGATGTCGCCGAGGTGCCGCATGGCGGAACTCGAGTCGGCCTCCGGCCCACCCATGTAGTGGAGCACGACGCCCAGGGGCGCGAGCGGCGTCAGCGCAAGCTGGACACCCACGGTCTTGCCACTGTTGTTATCCACGGAATTATCCCATCCGTTCACGACCATGACCTGCGCCGTTACCTGGCGTGTGAGGGCGTAAGTCGCGCTCACGCCGGTGTGCGTGAAGGGAATGGCGTAGTTGAAGAGGAACGAACGACTGTAATTGTCGTTGTAGCCGTCGTATCCCTCGATCACTTCACTGCCGTGAATGGTGACGAACTTGCCAAAATCCAGGCGCAGCCCGGCGCCCAGTGGCGCGTTGTAGCTCAGGATGGCCTGCTGGAGGTCCGCGCCCGTGCCGATTGCGAGCCCCGTGGACTGCGTTCGCGCAGGGATAGCCGATCCGGTCACGAGGTCTACGCGAAATCCGACGTCGCCTACCCTGGCAATGGGCTTCTGTAGCACCAGCTCGGCGATATCGACCTGGAAGCTGTTCGCGCTGGCGTCGAACACGCGCATGGGATTGAGTCGAGACGCCGGCCTGTTGAAGTTGTAGTTGTTGCCGAACGAGGCGAAGGCGTTCGCCTGCACATCCTTCAGGACGTTCGGACGCGCGTCCGCGACGGGTGCCGACTTCACGGAGGAATCCACAGGCGTGCCCGCCTGCGTGACCGTTGCTGCGGGCGACTGTGCGGACGCGATTGAGCTCGCGGCTGCCAGTGCGAGTGCGATGCGCAGGACTGCCATGCGAGACCGTTCCATGATGCCTCCTTGCCGAGCGGGGATGCGAAGCGGATGGATGGGCTCATCGCGCCGGGGGACAGTCATGGGTGTGCCTGGAGAAGAGCTCCACCCACGCACCCGTGATTCGTGAAGACCGCACGAGGCGCGGCGAAGCCGGCACAGCACTGGACTACATGTCAGCCCGTTTCCCGACACCCGTACTGGCGAGCAGGCGCGCAGCAGAATTCGACGCAGATCAACGCACGCAGGGATCGCGCGCGGCCGTTCGTGGCACTTTGGAGCCAGATTGAAAGACGCGGCCGCTCGCCGCTAAGCTGACCTGTAGCGTCCGGCGGGTTCCTTCGCACGGAAGCAGAAGGTATGGGTAAAATGTATGCCTGTCAACAAAAAACTGCTAGTTTTACACATTCAGACGCTCAACCGTGCAAAATTGGTCTCATATATTCGACATTATCCTATAAAATGTGCTAACAACGCACCTTTTTGTACTCACAAACTGTCCATGCCTGGATTCGCAACATTCAGGCAAGGACGCAATTGCGTCTTTGTCTAAACACGGGCTGGTGGGCGCCGTACGCGAGCAGGGCTCAGCGGATCGTGCGGAGGTTGCGAAGGGTCGGCACGAGCCGCGCCGTGAATCCCACCACGGCCAGCGCCGCCACGCCACCCACTACAACCGCCGGCACCGTTCCCAGCAGGCGAGCCGCTACGC
The DNA here is from genome assembly GCA_043758185.1 of Gemmatimonadaceae bacterium. Taxonomy (GTDB): domain Bacteria; phylum Gemmatimonadota; class Gemmatimonadetes; order Gemmatimonadales; family Gemmatimonadaceae; genus AG11. Next base: position 7,486 of record JAYVNZ010000286.1, read on the forward strand.
CGCTCTCGAACGCACCCAATTCGTTCGACGAACCAATGAACACCGAGTTCACCGCCGACACGCGACCCAGCATGGTGCCTGGCGTGAGCATCTGCACCAGGGTCGAACGAATCACGACGCTCACACTGTCTGCCATGCCACTCACGGCCAGCAATGCGAGCGACAACAGGAAGCTGGTGGACAACCCGAACCCGATGATCGCCAACGCGAATACGCCGACCGCTACCAGCAATGCACGCCCCGCACGCTCGATGGGTGGCCGGTGGGCGAGAAGAACCCCCATCAACACCGCACCCAGCGCGGGTGCCGCACGCAGGATGCCCAACCCTTGCGGTCCGACATGCAGGATCTCCTCAGCGAACACGGGCAACAGCGCCTCAGCGCCCCCGAGGAAGACCGAGAAAAGATCGAGCGACATGGCGCCGAGGATGAGGGGCTGGCTCCACACGAATCGCAGACCGATGAGCAGGTTGTCCAGCACCGCTCCCTGCGTCATGATCCGCTCCGCGGGCGCGTACGCCATGCACAGCATGAAGCACAGCGCCAGGAGCATCAGCCCAACGTCGACCGCGTAGGAGGCAACCGGGCCAGCGAATCCATACAACAGGCCACCTGCCGCGGGGCCCACGACCGCGGCGGTCTGGAACGCGCTGCTTCGCCACGCGATCGCATTCGCCAGGTGCGCGCGGGGCACCAGTTCGGAGCTCATTGCCTGTCGAGCGGGATGGAGGATGCCGCGCGCGACGCCACTCACGAAGATCGTGGCATAGATGGGCAGGACACCCAGCCGCAGCAGCGCACCAGGCGTTGCGCTGAGCAGTAGCAGCGCCACCGAACACAGCGCGAGGACGGCGAGCGCCAGCAACGAGATCGTGCGCCGGTTCCACTTGTCTGCCAGATACCCGCCCGGCAGCGCGGCCGTTATGAATGGGAGCGCCTCGGCGAGGCCGATCAGGCCCAGCGACAGCGGATCATGCGTGAGGGAGTAGACCTGCCATCCAACGATGACGCCCTGCAGCTGCGAACCCGCGGTCATCGTCCACAGGCTCAGGATGTACCACCGGAAGGCGCGATGCCTGAAGGCGACGTACGGATCGTGCGGCGGCGGCGCTGCCGCCGTCTCCAGCTGCTGTGTCATCCGCACAACCTATCCCACCGGAGCTGTCGGACTGTACATTTCGCCCCGTATGAATCCGTCATCCTCCCAGTCGCCGTACCCACTCTCGAGCAGTGCCGTGTCACCTGGTGACACGGCACTGCATTCCGGACCGGACGATACGCTGCTCCTGCAGCGCATGGCAGACGGTGACGAGCAGGCGCTCGGCACATTCTACGACCGGTGGCAGCCGCTGGTGCACGGCGTTGTGCTTCGCATCCTGCGGCAGCGTGATGACGTGGAAGATGTGGTGGAAGAGGCGTTCTGGCAGGCATGGAGACAGGCCAGCCGGTACGAAGCAGGTCGCGGTACGGTGCAGACCTGGCTGTTGACCATTGCACGCAGTCGGGCGCTGGACCGCGTGCGGGCCGTCACACGCCTGCGCGAGGATCCGATCGTCGGCGACAATGGCGAGTTGGTGGTGCACCTGGCGGCTGACGGGGACCCGGCGATGAATGCGGAAGCGGCGGAGCGTCGGTCATTCGTGATCGCGGCACTTGCCGACCTTCCGGCTGAGCAACGGGAGGCACTGGAGCTCGGTTATTTCGGGGGATTGAGCCAGACGGAAATTGCGGAACGTACACGCCAGCCACTCGGCACGATCAAGACACGGATGCGGCTGGCAATGCAGAAACTGAAGTCACGATTACAGGTCTTGCGCGAGGAAGCGCCATGACGAGCAGCGGGATGACACACGAGGAGGCACGCGAGGCGCTGGAGGCGCTTGCTCTTGATGCGCTGGACGCGTCGGAGCGGGCGGCTGTGCTGGCGCACGTGACGGGTTGCGCCGACTGCCGGCACGAGCGTGCGGCACTCGAGGTGCACGTGGCGCAACTCGCGTATGCCGTGCGTCCCGAGCCCATGTCGGACGTGCAGCGCGTGCGTGTGCGCAGTCGCCTCCTGGCGCGTGCGGCTGCCGATCGTTCCAGCGCGAGCCCTGTCAGGCCGGACACGGATGTGCGGCGTGTGCCCGCGATGACGCCGCCGACGCGGCAATCGATGTGGATTGCCCTTGCCGCGAGCGTGGTGGCAGCGGTGAGTCTCGCGTCGTTGTTCCAGGTCAACCGGGAGCGGGAACACATTGCCGGTGCGTATGCGGCTGCCGTCGGCGAGCGTACCGCCAGCCGAGCGTCGCTCGATTCGTTGCGCGCCGCGATGGCCGATCGCGACAAGCTCATCGCGAATCTCACCGGACCCGACGTGGCCGTGGTGACAATGGCGTCGGCTGGCCCGAAAACGCCCTCGGCCCGCATGTTCTGGGACCAGTCGGTGAATGCGTGGACGTTCGTTGCGCATAACCTGCCAAGGCCCAAGGCTGGCCGTACCTACCAGCTGTGGCTGGTGACGGCGAGCCAGAAGATCAGCGCTGGTACCTTTGCGCCGGGCGCGAATGGTGAAGCCGTGGTGCGCGCGACGTACGCGCTGGCGAAGGACTCGCTTGCCGCGGTGGCGGTGACGGACGAGCCCGAGACCGGCAGTGCGCAGCCGACAACGGTCCCGTTCATTGTGGGGATGAAGTCAGCGCGCTGAATTGATGAAGCAGGCGACGTCTGCCGACAGGCCTCATGTTCTCGCGAGGCTAGATGGCAGGCAACTCGGCCGGCGCGCGTCGCTCCTCCACAACCTTCCGTGGCGCGCGCCGTCGCGCGAGCACGAGTGACGCCTCGAGTGTCGCCATGCAGAAGCTGGCCCACGCGAGCCCCACGATGATCCCGCCCAGGACGTCTGACGGATAGTGCACGCCCAGGTAGAGCCGGGTGAGGCAGATGAGCAGGATGAGCAGCACGGCGGCGGTGAGCGTCATTGCCTTGGCCCATCGGTGCTTCTGCAGCCGCATCAGCAGGTACGCCACGGTGCCGTAAACGACCGTGGCGCTCATTGCGTGGCCCGAGGGAAACGACGAACTCATGGCCGTGGTCTGCCAGACAAACACGCTGGGCCTGGGCCGATGGTACAGGAGCTTGAGTGCGCCATCGAGCAGGATGTTGCCGATGGTCGCCGCCAGGAGCAGGCGCGCGGAATGTTTGTGTTCTGTGTGCCAGAGGAAGAGGGCTGCGACGCCGACAATCACGATCACCACGGTGCCCGTGCCGAGATAGGTCATCTCCACCATCACGGCGGTGAGCGCCTTCGACTGGTGGCTGTGCAACCACTGGAGGATGGCGACGTCGAACGCCTGTGTGCCCCCGGCGAGGACATGTTCGGCAAGGCTGGCGAAGGCCACGGTCGCTGCGATGGCGATGATCGCGCCGACCACGAGGAAGATGCCGACGGTGGCGTAGAAGGACTGCGCGTCGATCCCCGCTCTGCGCATGCCGCGAAAAATCAGGTTCCAGACGCTGGCAAATCGTCCGCGAGCGAGCTCGCGACGGTCGTTGCCGACCGGTGGGATCTGCGGATTGACAGGGGGAGAATTGGGGGTCATGGCGGGGCGAGCTATTCAAGACGCGCGCCGTGATTGGGGTGCCACGGGTTGAGCGGGCGCCGCGCGGGGTTACCTTTGAGGTTCGGCGCCGTGGCCAAGTGGTAAGGCGGCAGACTGCAAATCTGCTATTCGTCGGTTCGATTCCGACCGGCGCCTCTGTGTGGCAATGAGCTACGAGGTTGTGATCGAAGGATGATTGGGGATCCCGGCATCCGGCATCCGGCACCTGCGCGCGCCTCAGCGCCGCGTCTCTTTCATGATCCACATCCGGCCGCAACCAGGAACTGCCCAGGTAATTGAAGAGCGGACTCGGCGGTCACAGTGAGTCCGCCTCTTGCACTAGTGGTCTCATACCCTTTTGCAGGAGAGACCCACGATGAAGACGCATGTTCGTTTCGCCACGGTGGCGGCCCTCTCATTCTTCGCGGCCCTTCCGGCGCGCGCCCAGGATGATCACAAGCCCGGCGGTCTCAACAAGGTCGCGCATGATGTGAGCAGTACCGTGAAGAAGGCTGGTCGCGACACGAAGGGCGAGATCCATCGAGACGCCAGTCGCACGCACAACGCACTGACGGATGCCGGTAATGGCACGAAGACGGTGCTCAAGCGCACGACCGGCATTCATGGCTCGCACAACGCCCACCCGGGCGGGTTGAACAAGGTGGCGCACGACATCAGCAACGCGTCCAAGCACACCGCCAGCGACGTCAAGGCCGAAAAGAACAGGCTCAAGGCAAAGGGTCATGCCGAGGCGACGGAAACGGGCAAGGACATCAAGGAAGCTGCAAAGAAGCCCTGATTCGCTGTAGGCTGCATATTCGAGGAGGCCGACGCCGGAAGGCGTCGGCCTTTCTTAATGCCGCAATACGCACCCTTTCCTTGCAACTTGCGAAACGCGCCTCGCTCGCGAACAAGGCGCTCTGTCCGTATCCGCAGGGACAAAAAGACCTGATCGGGGTGTAGGTGCGCGTCGGGCGGACAGTCTGACCTTCGTATACGCCAGAAAAGTTGGCATCTGATGTGCCTCACGCATTTGTGAGCACAGCGAGCTGTGCGCGAGTATCGCGCTACCACTACGATGTTGCATGCGCGGTCGGGAGCGTTCTCCTGGGGAACTGCAATGATTCGCACATTTCGCCTTCTCTCCTCCCTCGCGGGGGTAGCGCTCCTGACCGCTTGTTCGGTCGATTCCACCAGCCTACCGTCGGCGCCGGGCGCAACGCTCAGCAGGGCGCCCGTACGGGGGATGGCAAGGGCAACCACCGTGACGAAGACGCTTGTCAGCGGCGCGCAGCGCATATCAGGCCTGCCGTCGAGTATCACGGTGACGCAGGTCATTGGAGTGGATGGCGGCACACTGAGCATCCCGCAGGCGGGAGTCACGGTGACTGTGCCGGCGGGTGCGCTCACCGCGACGACGCTCATCTCGATGACGGCGCGTGCAGGGAAAGTCATTTCCTATGACTTTGCGCCACACGGCACCACGTTCGCCAAGCCGCTCGTGTTCACGCAAATGCTGTCAGGTACCAACGTGAGCCCATTACTGGCCCCCGTGCTTCAGCTGGGGTACTATGCGGACCAGAGTGACCTCACGGACCTCGGCGCAGCTGTTACAGAACTCAGCGCGGGGTCGTTCAACCTGCTGACCGGCAGCTTCACCGCGAGCATCTGGCACTTCTCGGGATACATGGTGGCCTGCGGTCGGGAGTGACACAGCACCCTGCACGTGAGTGGCGCGCGGTGACCCGATTGGGTGTTCGCCATCGCCGATTCCCGGGGCGCTGATACCCGTAGCGGGAGTGGTCGTCCTCCGCTCGTGAGGCACTGCGATCGAAATGGATTCCTGGTATACACGTACGACGGCACCGGACGCGGTGCCCCAATCTGACGCACCGGGCTCGGGGATCCTCGAGATCCTCGCGCGGGGTCAGGCGCTGGAGCGCGTGGGCCAGCGTGAAGAGGCGCGCGCGCTCTATGACGCCACGCTGCGCTCGGGCGCGGCCACGACCGCGCAGGATATCGCGCACCTGCACCGGCTTGTCTCGCGCGCGCACCTGCAGGACGGCGAATTCGCGGCTGCCGATGCCAGCGCGCTACTCGCCTTGCTCGTATCGGAGGACGCCGGCGACGAAGCGGGACGTGGCCGGGCAATCAACATGCTCGCCTCCATCCAGTGGAACCAGGGCAACCTGGACAGGGCACAGCGTCTCTTCCTCCAGGCACGCGAGAGCGCCATCAGCTCTGGTGAGGCGCGGCTGGCGGCCATGACCGCCACCAACCTCGGCATGATCGCAACGGTGCGCGGCGATCATGACCAGGCTCTCCTGTATCATCGATCCAGCCTTGCCGACGCCCGATCGGCCGGCCTCGCGGACGAGGCCATGATGGCGCTCAACAACCTCGGCTTGCTGCATACGCAGGTCATGCGATATGGACCTGCAGGCGAGGCGTACCGTGAAGCCCTGGAAATCGGTGCGGCGCTGGGAGATCTCAGCAAGTGCATGCTCACGCAGCTCAACGTGGCCCGGTTGCACATTCGGCAGGATGACCTGCCGGCTGCGCGTGCCGCGTGTGATGAAGCCACGCGAATTGCGCGCGAACTGGGAGACACCCATACCGATGGCGAAGCTGCGCACATCTACGGGATCATTGCGCGCGCTGCCGGCGACATCCTCGCAGCGGAGGAGCATTTCCTGATCGCCGAAAAATGCGCCAGCGAACGAAAGGACATCATCCTGCAGGGAGAAACGGCACGCGAACTCGCCGAGCTCTATCACCTGCAGGGTCGGAATCGGCAGATGCTCCAGCGGCTGAACCAGGCCCATCGTCTCTTTGCGCAACTGCGTGCCCGCAATGAGCTCGCTGACGTGGATCGTCGCACCGCCCTCCTCGAAAGCGACTTCCTGAACGTCGCGCGCAAGTGGGGTGAGTCGATCGAATCAAAGGACCTCTACACCCAGGGGCACTGCATTCGCGTCGCGGATCTCGGGTGCGCACTCTGGGCCAGGGTGTGCGCCGACGATGACACGTCGATTTTCTGGTTCCGAATTGGTGCGCTGCTGCATGATGTGGGCAAGCTCCTCGTGCCAGCGACCGTGTTGAACAAGTCGGGCAAACTCACAGTCGACGAGTGGGCACTCGTGCGGCGGCATCCCACCGCGGGTGTGGAGTTGCTGGCCGACACCGAGTTCCCCTGGGACGTTCGGCCCATCGTCGAGAGCCACCACGAACGATGGGACGGCGGGGGATATCCTCACGGCCTTGCAGGAGAAGCCATTCCGCTCTCCGCACGCGTACTCTGCATTGCGGACGTCTATGACGCACTGACATCCAAGCGCGGGTACAAGGAGGCACTCTCGCACGACTCGGCGATGGCGCTCATGCGCGCCGACGTGGGCACCCAGTTCGACCCCACGCTGTTCGCCGCATTCGAGATCATCGTACGACGCGGCACGTGGCGCGACACGCCTGCGTATGGATTCGCGGCGATCACGCAGCGCTGACTGCAGAAGCCGAGGGCGCGCTACAGTACAGCGTGTCGATGGTGCCAGCGGTGGATGAGGCGTGCATTACGCGTCACGTTCTTGCAGGATGCGGAGACGCAGCATTGCTGAATGCGAGACCGTGGGTGAGCGATGTCACAGCGCACACAGCCGCAAGGCTGCTAAACTGTGCGCATACCTCGCGTTGCACCATCCCAGTGGCAGTCGCACTTCTCCCACCGATCCACTCATGCCGAGCGAACGCCGTCGCGGCTTTACTCTCATAGAACTGCTGGTCGTGATCGTGATCATCGGAATTCTTGCGACCATTGCGATCCCCAAGTTCATGTCGACCAAGAACAAGGCCCTCGTTGGCGCGATGAAGTCGGACCTGCGCAACCTTGTCGGGTCAGAAGAGACGTTCTTCACTGATTCGATGCATTACGTCACGTACGACACGTCGCAACTGCGCTTCCGACCGTCGTCCGGTGTGACGGATCCGACCATTGTGGTAGGAACAGGCTATTGGTCGGCAACCATCACCCACACGATGATTCCCGGATTCAGCTGCGGCATCAGTCTCAACACGACAAACCCGCTGACCGCGTCAGCAGGGAACGGCGAACCGGTCTGCAAGTAGACGGTCCGCTAGAAGTCCCACAAGCGGGTCAGGAACGCACCGAATGCCCCGCTTCGTATTGTCGGATGCGTGATCCCGAGGTCCTCCGGCGCACGGAACAGGAACCTCGGCTCGATGCCAAGATCCAGCCTGTAGATGGTGCCGAATTTCTGCGCCATCCGGATGCCTGGAATTCCGCTCGTGAAGCGGAGCTGGCCGGCGATATAACGATCTGTCGTGACATACCGTCCCGTTTCGATCAGCGCGCCACGCACGCCACCCGTCTTGCCGAACACCAGTTCCGTGGGCACATCGGCGGGCGAAACGCTGAACGCGTCGAGTCCAAATTCCTTCGTTGCGCCGGTGCCGATGTCGTGCAGCACCACGCCGAGCGCCGTCGCTCCCTGCTGGCGATGCGCGAGCGCACCGCTCTCACCTGTCAACTGTCCGCTCCACGCCTCGCTGCCCGACAGCGATGAGCCGGACTGCTGGAGGAGCGACGTGGATTGCCGGCCGAGCGTGAGATAGGTATTGAGCTCGCGACCGCGGATGGGAAACAGCGTGCCGCTTTCGAGTCCAACGGCAGGCGCCTTGGAGGTACCGCCGGTCAGGAACTGCACCGGGAAAATGCCACGGCCGGGCTCCCACACCTGCCGCTCGCCCACCTGTTGTACGATGCCGACCGCATCAGTGTGGGGACCGAACGTCAGCGCACCACGTGCAGGCACGAAGGCGAGCGTCCGGAAAAACGCGACGCCATCGCCAATCCTGACGAAGCCGACCACCCACTGGTCGCTGCTCCGCTGGTCGATATGCGCGCGGATCACCTCTCCCTCGCCAGTGAAGAACTCCGTGTTGGCGTCGGGGCGGTTCCGATAGTAGTTACCCCGGTCCACCACGAGGGACAGGTCAGCGATGACCGCGATCCGCCGGTGCTGAGCCATCTCGCGCGCCACGCGCGCCGCATCGCCCGGAGGTGCCGATGTGTCAAACACTGCAAAGAACGACAGCTCGCCCGGCGACTTCACACGCAGCAGGTCCTTGCGAAACTGCTTGAGTGCGAGAAATCCCCCGAGCATCTCGCCATGGCCCGTGACACGCAGTGCGTCGAGAGGCCCCACGGCCACGACGTCCGCGTTGACATCGAGCAAGCCGCGAAGCGCATCCATGACGCGCACGTTCCGTCCCGTCGCGGTGAGGTTCACGAACGGATGCGCCGCGTCGGCGAGGCTCACCGTCCCGGTCGCCCGCACCATCCCACCCGCCCGTGCCACGAGCGAGTCGAGGATCAGGGAATCGCCGGTGAGATGGAGGCTGGCAGCCGCGCTGTCCACACGCATACCCGTTGACGTCACCAGCACCGCGCCATCGCGCAGCGCGGCGTTGCCGGTATAAAGTGGCGTTGCCCACGAGCCGCGAACGTGTGCGTCGGCCAAGAGGAGCCCCCGAATGTTCTCGAACGCGCGCGACTCGAGCGGAAGCGCCGCGAGTGCAATCGTGTCGACGCGAACGTCGGCGATCAACGCGCCTGCTACCTTCCGGGAACCCGTGACGCCTGACAACGCGAGATCAAGGGGCAGCAACGCAGTACCCACGAGCACGCGACGACCCGTGCTGTCGTGCGCAGAGGCATCGAGCGCGAGCCGCTTTGCGGCGTACTGGAGGTCGACATCCGCGTCAGGCGCGCGGTTGCCCTTGTAGTCCGCACCGCGCAACGTCGCGCGTCCCGTCAGAACCGGATCCGTGCGGGTGCCCGTGAGCCGCGCCGTCAGTCCAAGCCGGCCGTCGGCGTCGATGTCACGCTGAAGCGCACGCAGGACTGTCGAGACGCGCACCTCCTCTGCGACGACATCGAGCCGGGCCGCGCCATTCTTCGGGACAACGCCGTTCGCGTACAGACGACCGCGGGCCGAGCTGCGAAGGTCAATCGAATCGACCGCAACGCTGCCGCCGCCGAACCGTACAGCGCCAGGATGCGCGAGCCGCCACACGAGGGTGTCAAACTGCATGCGCAACGAATCGAGCCGCACCTCCTGGGTGCCGCCCGCCGCCTTTGCATAGCTTCCAAGCGCCGCATAGGACACGAGGGAGTCCTGCCGAACATGGAGATCGGAATAGACGCGCTTGTCCTGCCAGCGGCCTGCGGCGTTCACCTGCTCGAAACCCAGGCCACCAGTCTGCACACCCTCCGCATCCACCCGATACGTGAGCGGCGTGGCGCGGTCGCGAATGCTTGCCGACATCACCCGGGCATCCAGCGTTCGTGCAGCATTGCCACGCACCACGAGACCCGAACCACGCACGGTGGCATCGAGGCCCATTTCCTTGATGTTGCCGCTGAGAACTCCAGCGGCAACGAGCGACCCGGCGAGCGAGTCACGTCGAATGGCCGGAATGGTATCCGATGCGAGCGACACACCCGTCGGCAGGCCAAGCGCGAGCTGCTCGATACGCACCATCTCGGCGCGCCGGGTCGAATCGGCACGCGCCGCCGCGAGGCGCGCACCCTGACGCCCGGATGCAACCGCCACAACTGCTGAATCGCTGGAGCCGATGAACGGCCGAAGTGACTGGAGCGAGTCAACACGTACCGAGAACTGCAGCATGCCTCGTCGAGTATTCACCAGTCCGAACGTTCCGTGCGCCAGCGCCTGCACACCGCGCTCGACGGCGTTGAGCGTGTCGATCCGGAGGAGACCATTCGCCACCGCCCCGCGAGTCATCACGCGCTCTACCGCAAAGGTGTCATAACGCGAATGCACGAGGTTCGCCGAGAATACCGCGTTGGCCGTAGCGGGTGAGGTGCCGACGCCGCGCGCGGCCAGCGTTCCCGTGAGCCTGGTGCTCGGCGCCCTCCGTGAAAAGGCATTTGCGTTGAGTGCGTCGAGCACGACGCTCACATCATACCGCGTGCGCGAATCGGCACTCGCCACCGTGCCCCTGCCATCAATGCTTCCGCCGCTCTCCGAGTGCAACACGCCGCTCACGCGAAGGTCGCGTGTGGTGCCCTCAGCGTGCAGCTTGCCAGTGACGATACCACGCAGTTGCGCCGAGGGCACGAACCTGCCAACGGTCACGAGAGAGAGTGGGGAAAGTGTCGCGTCAGCAGTGACTCGCTTGCCCGTCGACTGATAGCGCCCCGTGCCAATCACCCGCGAACGCGCATCGCGCTCCACGTGCGTGATGTCGCCGGTCACATTCCACCCTTCCGCCTTGGTGCCGCTCACAGTTGCACCACCACTCAGCACGCCGCCCAACGGGACCTTCAGGCCGACGCCACTCAGGGTAGCCACCTGCAGCGGCAGGAGCTGCACCTTGAGGTCGCGCGCGCGAACACCTCCGGCCAGCCCAATGCCACCGCGCGCAATCACGTGGCTCCGTCCGGCCGAGGCGTCATCGAAGCGAAGGTCGGCGTCCACGAGCATTGCGCTCGGCTTGCCGCTCACCGCGAGGTGGCCGTCGAGGGTTCCTGTGCGCGCAAGCTTGACGGACGGCGCCAGTTCGTGAAGCAGGGCTGTGCGGAGGTGTGCCACCGTCAGGTCGGCGCCCCGGATGATGAGCTCCGAGTGTTTTCCAGTGGTCACGCGCGCCACGGATGCGTTGCCGATGAGACTCGCATCATCGTACTTGAGGTGCGCATTGTCGATCGCGAACTCGGCGGTGTCGCCCTTGAGCCGCATGCGATAGCGCAGCGTGCCGCCGCCCGACGTGGTCAGCTTCGGATCAAGCCAGCGCAGGTCCGCGAGGGCGACGGGTGATCCCGTGAGATCGAGGCGAAAGACCGAGCGACGGAAGCCGATGGTTCCGTCGCCGGTGACGTTCGAGCCCGGCATCACCATGCGCGCGCCGTGCCACCACAAGGAATCCTTGCTGGCGTAGAGCGTCCCGGCGAGCGACCGGATGTCGATGGAGGGCGGACGATAGGGCTCGCCAATCATGGACAGTGCGCCGATCTGCACTGCTGTCGGCTTGCCATCGTGCGCCAGTGCGACAACAGGAAGCCGTGCGTCGATGTTGCGATAATCGAGGGTGCGTTGATAACCGCCCGGTACGCGAACCGTGCGCTTCCGTGCGTCGGCCGCGAGTACCTTGCTCACCACGGAATCACGCGCCGCCGCGCTGAGTGTGGAGTCCGGTGTCCACGGGCGGCGGTAAATGAAGCGTCCGTGCCGAACGGTGATGTTGCTCAGCTCGGGCGGCGCGCGCTTCTGCGTCGTGTCCTTTGGTGTGGTGCTGGGCCGCATGAGCGACTGGAAATTCCATCGGGCGCCCGGCCGCTTGTCCAGTACAATGACGGCAGTGTCCAGCTCCAGCGACTTGATGACGACCTTGCCGCTGAGCGCTGCCATGAGCACGTACTGGAGCGTCACGGCGCGCGCAGCGAATACAGGGTGCTTCGCGCTGTCGAGCAGTTGCACGTTGGTGAGCGTGCCGCCCGACAGCAGGTTGCCGCGCAGCCGGTCGATCGAGAGGTCGCCGGTGATGCGCTTGTTCGCCTGCGACACGAGGACACGCCGCACGCGCTCGTTGCCCCAGGGCGTGGTCGCGAGCACGAGCACAATGAGTGCCCCGAGCACGATGGGCCCGACAACGAATGCCAGGACGCCCTTCAGGATTACGCGCGCGCGCTTGTTCCGTGGCGTCACGGACTGGGCCTCATTCGGCATCAGAACGCCTGCCCCATCGCGAAGTGAACAACGAGACGACGCGCGATGGAGTGGAGCGTGCCGGTGGACGGCGTGATGGGGGAGTATCGCTTCTCCCGCGCAAGGCGCACGATGGTATCGTTGCCGCCCGCATCCGTTGTCGCGACCACCACCGGCAACGACTCGGCACCTACCGGTCGCACACCGACGTCGAGACGAAGCACGCCGAGTGGTGTGCGAAACCGAAAGCCAGCACCCGGTGTGATGGCGCCCCTTCCGTGCGCCGGCGACGCGAGACCCGCGGTGCCGACGTACGCACCGTCGAGAAACACGACTGCGCCGAGCAGCTTGAGCACGGGCAGGCGAAGTTCAGCGCTGCCTTCGATGAGGGTGCTGCCCCCCACCGGCCGCGTGAACAGTTCGTCGTCGGGCACGGACGAGGGATCACACTGCGCATTCGCGATGGACGCGTCGGTGCACCCGGCCGCGAGCAGCGAAGCGTGCCGGGCCTGGAGCACTGTGGGGCCCAATTCGTTCTCGGAGAATCCCCGCACGGATTGCATGCCGCCGGCGTAGAACAGGGCGCGGGGATGCAGAATGCCGGCGCCATCGCCCGCGACCCCGAGTGCGTGACGATCGCTCGAGAGCGGGCGCACGTAACCAGCGCGTCCATGCAGCGCGACGGCCCTGCGCGGCGATTGCTCTCCCGCTACGCGCTTGATGGCGCCGAAGGAGTGGTACAGGGACGCATCCGCAGATACGCGGTTGTGCGCAAAGGTCGAGCCCGTGATGGTGGAGGCGTGCTCCGCGTCGATCACGGCTGTGTAGCCGCTGGTGGGGTTCTCGAGGTCGTCAGACCGATCCACCCACGCACTGATGCCGACGGGCGCGAGGCGCTGCTGTTGCATCAGGGCACCACGCGTACCGGCGTCGCAGATGCCGTAGCCCGTGCAGAAATACACGGCCGTCCCCTGAACGCGGGTGCTCTCGATGCGGTAGGTGACGCCGATAGGCGTGCGTGACGTGATCTCGCGCACCACGCCGATGGTGGCGCCCGCGTCTTCATCGATGACGACGTTTGCCAGTGAGCGCCGACCCGCGAACGCGGTGATGGCGGCGGACGTGTTTGCCCCCGCGATCCACGGCTGCGTGAGCGTGAGCGATGCCTGGTACGTGGGCCGCAGGAAGCCCCGCGCGTCAGCACTCACGTCGTTCGGCAGTGCGCGCCTGAAGAACCCGCTGCCATCCAGTTGCGAAGCGAGGAGGTTTCCCGCAGCCGCATGCAGGGACAACCAGCGTCCCGCGCCAAGGTCGTTGTGGCGAAAGGCAACGGCCGCCTGGCCAAAGTCGATGGTGTTGAAGCCGACGGTCACCGATGCATGATGCGCCGGTGCTTCCGCAACCGCCATGGTCACCGTCTTGATGCTGTCACCCGCCGCCGGCGTGATCACGACCGCGCGTGCAATGCCAGGAAGCTTGAACATGCGGCGCTGGCTCTCGAGTACCGCGTCACGGGTATAGAGAGCGCCGGGCTGGATGACGCCACGGCGCAGCGTGGCGTCGCTGAGGTAATGGTTGCCGTCGAACTGCACGGAGCCGACCCGCGTGATCCATCGTGGATCGATGGAGATGCGTACGGGCACCTGGTGCAGTGCATCCGGCCGGGGAACAGCGGTGTCGATGCGGACGTCGCCATAGCCGTGATTCCAGACTGCGGCGCGGAGTCGCGTGACCGTGGTATCGAGCGCGATGAGGCTGAGCGGTTCGCCCTGCACGAGCGTGACGGCTTCTGCCAGCTCACCCGCCGACAGCACGGGAGTCTGCTGGCTGATGTCGAGTGAGGAAATGCGCGTGGGCTCCCCTTCAGCAATGCGGAATGCCACCGCCGAACCACGTGTCTGCGGAGTGAGCACGGTATCGACGACCGCCTCGCGAAAGCCGCGCTGCCAGAGGTAGACCCGGAGTGCGGTGATATCCTCACCGAGGGCCGCGGACGTCGTTCGGCGGCGGTCTACCACTAGTTGGGACGTGGTGACCTTGCAGACCGGGATGAGAAACGGCAGCCGGCACGGCGAGCCGCGGGTGAAGATGACGCGCTTCAAGTCATCCGGGGACACGTGCGTGGCGCCGGGAAAGGTGACCGTCGTGACGGTCACCGAATCGTGAAGGGCGCGCCGGGGTGCAGCCGGCTGCGCGCGCACCGTGCCGCTGGCGAACGCAACAAGTGACGCCGCGATGAAGGAGCGGTGGAACGAGACGGACATACTGACAGACAAGGGACCAGGGAACAGTGGGACGAGCTCGGCAGAATAGCGAAAAGCGAGCCAATTGAAGCAAGTCGTACAGTCTGACTGTCTGACAGCAGGACAGGACTGCGCACGGCGAAAAAGGGCACGCCGGAGCGGTTCCGGCATGCCCTTCAACATCCTCGCACTTCCAGTCAGACTGTCAGACAGTCCGACTGTCCGACCTAGTAGCGGTAATGATCCGGCTTGTACGGTCCGTCCACCGGTACGCCAATGTACGCTGCCTGCTCCGCCGACAGCTTGGTCAGCTTGACGCCGAGCTTGTCGAGGTGCAGCCGAGCGACCTTTTCATCCAGGTGCTTCGGCAGCGTATACACCTTGTTCTCCAGCTTGTCCGCATTGTGGTGCAGCTCCAGCTGCGCCATCACCTGGTTGGTGAACGACGCCGACATCACGAAGCTCGGGTGCCCGGTTGCGCATCCCAGGTTCAGCAGGCGGCCCTCTGCCAGGATCATCACCGAGTGTCCGTCGGGGAACACGAACTCATCGTACTGCGGCTTGATGTTGATGCGCGTAATGCCCTTCTTCTTCAGGCCAGCCATGTCGATCTCGTTGTCGAAGTGGCCGATGTTCCCGACGATCGCCTTGTCCTTCATCTTCGCCATGTGCTCGACGGTGATGATGTCCTTGTTGCCCGTCGCCGTGATGAAGATGTCGGCGCTGTCGACGACGCTCTCGAGCGTCGTGACCTGGTAGCCTTCCATCGCCGCCTGCAGCGCGCAGATCGGGTCGATCTCGGTGATGATGACGCGGGCGCCCTGGCCGCGCAGCGCCTGCGCGCAGCCCTTGCCCACGTCGCCGTAGCCGGCCACGACCGCGACCTTGCCGCCGATCAGGACGTCGGTGGCCCGGTTGATGCCGTCGATCAGCGAGTGCCGGGTGCCGTACTTGTTGTCGAACTTGGACTTGGTGACCGAGTCGTTGACGTTGATGGCCGGGAACAGCAGCGTGCCGGCCTCGGCGAACTCGTACAGGCGGTGGACGCCGGTCGTGGTCTCCTCGGTCACGCCGAGGATGCCGTCGGCGATCGCAGTCCACTTGCCCGGCTCGGCGGCGAGCGACTCGCGCAGCACCGACAGGATCACGCGGTACTCGTCGCTGTCGTCCTCGGTGGTCGAGGGGACGACGCCGGTGCGCTCGAACTCCTTGCCCTTGTGCACGAGCAGGGT
>JAYVNZ010000287.1:0-3100 GCA_043758185.1 Gemmatimonadaceae bacterium
ACGCAAACTCGTACAAGCCGTCGGAATCGGCGAAGCTGCCATCGCGATTGGGATCCATGTGCGCCAGCGGACTGCCCACGAAGACATCGCCCTTGCCGATGTTCGGCGTAGTGACGGTAAATCGAATGATGGAATGCACGCCGGGCGTGACACCGCCTTCCTGCACGCTGCAGTAGTTCGCCGGGAGATCCTCATCCCGGTTGACCCATCCATTCTGCGTCGCCTTGCTGTCGACGATCAGGTCGGGTAGCTCTGCGGTGTATGGCACGCCACTCGACCTTGCGGCGCCGATGGGCGCGAGCGGGGACGACGTGGTGGGGGTCTCGCCTGTGGCGCACGCGGCGGCACCAAGCACGACGACGGCAAGGATTGCGACGGGGAGCGTGACGACGCGCATGTGACCTCGGTAATGAGAAGTAGTGGCTTCTGACTACCCGGCGTCGGGGAGAGACGAGAGACGGCGCAGCACGCGCTGGTGGCGCGCAAGGGTGTCCTACGCCTCGGCCATACCAGCGCGCCAGTCGGTGTGGCGCATGGTGTCCTTGCCGGCGTGCTTCGCCGCGTACATGGCACGGTCAGCTTCGTCGAGCAGTGCGGCGGCGTCATGCGACCCTCCGTCGACGGTGACGGCGCCGATGCTCAGCGTCACGTCCCATCCGCGCCGCACGATGGCGGAGAGGATTCTTTCCCGCACCTGCCACACGACGTCTTCGGGCTGGTCGAACCTGTTGTCGGGAAGCAGCGCGGCAAACTCGTCGCCGCCCAGCCGCGCAACCACATCGATGGATCGCACGGCGCCCTGGAGTGCCTGCGCCACGTCCTGCAGCAGGCGGTCGCCTGTGGCGTGTCCCTGGCGATCATTTACAACCTTGAAGCCGTCCAGGTCGAATGTGAGCGCGGTCAGGGAGTAGCGATGGCGCGCTGCCCGGGCGATCTCCACATGCAGGAGCTCGTTGAAGCCGCGGCGATTGAGCAACCCGGTGAGCGCGTCGCTCCTCGCGAGGCGTCCTTCGTCGAGTGCCGAACGCATCATGAGCGCGACCCCGATCCCGGAAATGCCTGCGAGGATCGCGAGCAGCACGCTCGTCAGCGCCCACTTGCCCTCTACGCGCTCAATGTGTGCACGCACGCCAGCGGATGCTGCGCGTACCTTGCTGTCGAGTCGCGCGGTCTGATCGAGTGCTGTCCGGTACCGCGCCTGCTGCGCACCGAGTTGGACCACCACAGCCGAACCAGGAATCTCGCCCCGCACGTACCGGTCGTTCAGGGCGCGCCATTCCTCGACCCGCACGCGAGTGATCCGGCTCTCCTGCGCGGTGGCGCTGTCGAGCCTCGTCGCGAGCACAGCAAGGCGCGCGTGCGCGCCCAGTTCGAGCCCGAGAGCGCGCTTGTACTCGTCACGCAACTCCGGCAGCCCGCCGATCAGCAGGCCCCGCACCGCGGCCACCTCGCGCGCGAGCGACGTGCTGATGTCGCGCACGGCCTCACGTGCGGGCTCGTGCACGTCCGTGATCTCGGCGCGCATCCGCGTGGTCTGCCGCTGGAACAGGATGGGTGCGACGGCGAGCAGCACGAGCGCCACGCATGCCACTGCGGCGCTGAGACGGGGAGCCTGGTGCAGAGTGACCCGCTGGTTGAAGGAGCAGCAATATACGCGAACCCCTGCAGTTGACTACGGCGCGAGCGTCAGGATGACGGTAAAGCTGCTGCCAACCTCAGGTTCGCTCTCCGCCGTCAGCTCGCCCTTCATGCCGCGCGCCAGCTCGCGACTGATCGCCAGCCCCAAACCCACGCCCTGCTCGGTCTCCGGCGTCACGTGCCGGTCCACCTGCACGAACGGGTCGAACACCGAATCCAGGTCCGCGGCCCGAATGCCTCGGCCAGTGTCACGCACCACGATGCGTGCGTTGGCTCCGTCACGACTGCTGCTGATGTCCACGCGTCCACCTTTCGCGGCGAACTTGAGCGCGTTCGTGAGCAGGTTGAGGAGGATCTGGCGGAATTTCTCCTCGTCGACAAGGACGCGCAGCGCGGAATCCACGGGACCGATTGTGAGCGCGAGCGACTTGGCGAGCATCTGTGGCGCCACGAGAGCGTCGAGCCCCTGCAGCAGTGTCCCAGCGGCGCCTCCTTCGTGCGGAACTGAATCTGGCCGGCCTCGAGCGTCGTGAAGTTCAGGATCCTGTTGATGAGGCCGAGCAGGTGTCGCTGGTTGACCTGGATACACTCGAGATCCATTTCCTGCTGTTCGGACACGGTGCCCCGAACGCCGAGGGACATGAGCTGCGCGTAGCCGCCAATGGCGTTGAGCGGCGTGCGCCGCTCGTGCGACATCACGGCCAGGAAATGCGCCTTCGCCTTGTTCGCATGCTCGGCGTCCGCTCGCGAGCCGCGTTCGCGCTCCAGCAGGTCCTCACGGATGGCACGCTGGCTCAACAGCTCGTCGGCCTGCTCCTCCAGCGCCACCGCGGCCTCCTCCAACTGCTCGTTCGACGCCAGCAAACGATGTGGGGATGCTGGGAGGATTCTCAGTGGTGTGAGTGCAAGGGATACGCCGACAAAAGGGGACGTCTGCAGAGCGCGGCATCCGTTCCAGAACTGCCTTGCATCTCCCCCATCGGGGGGAGATCAATCCGGCGCGCATTGCACGAGATTGCATGATCATGTGGTGCGATCTGCTGCGACCCGCCTTGAAGTCCGAATGACCATGCCGACGACCGCGGCAGTGACGCGAAGGGATCGTCTCTCCGCGATCGAAGACGATATTCGCCGACGCCTGTGGGCGCGCGAGCGGGCGGGAAACGAGCGCGCCTTCGACCAGATGGTGACGGAGATCGCCTGGCAACAATATGCGTCGGAATCCGGTGTCCGCACCGTGATCGATCTGCCGCTCCCGCTCGCCCTGAGCGCACCGGTGGCAGACTGCAAGTAGGCCGGTGAGCTCCGTCTCGCGCGCTGCCGCCAGGTAAACTCGCGCGCGCTCGCAACATCCTCCGGGCTGGCACTCCGCGCCACGTGCGTCGCGGAGCCACGGAACTCTCCGCGCGTCCCGTTGCTACTGGTCGGTATCATCGCTCTTCGATACTTCCTCAGCCCGGAC
>JAYVNZ010000288.1:0-3625 GCA_043758185.1 Gemmatimonadaceae bacterium
TGCGGGCCCAGTGCAGAACACCAGCGCGGCGACAGTGCCGCTGTCGCGCTCTCCTCGCTGCACGCCTCGCAGCTCTCCGCACAACTCGGTGCGCAGAAGGACTCGCTCACCCGCGTCGTGTTGCAGGCGGATGACTTCATCATGCACCTGGACAGCAGCGTCAACACGGTGAAGGGCCTGCCAAAGGGCAGGCGTGCCGACGAACGGCTCGACCCGCTGGCGCGGCAGGTCCAGAACCGCAAGCTGGTAATGGCCCGCGTGGACGCGCTGGTGCAGCGCGCACGCACCACCTCATCGCTGCTCTCGAAGTCCAGGAGCGCGAACACCGCACTTCGCGCGCAGCTCGCGAGCGACTCCACGATGATCACGGACCTCAATGCCACCATCCAGCGTCAGGCGGCAATGATCGAGGTGCTCTCTGTGCGCATCGACAGCCTCCGGAACGCCACGGTGCAGCTTGCCTCCTCGCTCACCAACGCGGAAGCCGCGCACAACAAGGCCTACTACGTGATCGGCAGCGAGGACGAACTGGTGAAGCGTGGCGTGATCGTGCGGGAAGGCGGCGCAAACCTCATCTTCGCCCACCCGGGCCGCACGCTCCAGGTCGCGCGCTCGCTCGACCCACAGGCATTCACGGCGCTCGACCAGCGCAACGTGAAGACCATCGCGGTGCCCGACACCACGCGTCGCTACCGCGTGGTGTCGCGCCAGAGCCTCGACGATGCGGTCGTCGCACACCGCGAACAGAATTCGTTCACGGGCAACCTCACCATCGCCAGTGCAGCGAAGTTCTGGACGCCGTCACGCTACCTGGTGCTTGTCGAGCAATAGCCAGCTGTCGTCCTGGGCGAAGCGAAGGACCTGCTTGTCACGGTCTACAAGAGCAGGTCCTTCGCTGCGCTCAGGACGACAGCGGAAGTGGTTCGCTGAGCTCTGGCTGACGCTTTGAACGCGCACTCCGGCGCCGCATCCTCGCCCCGGCCTTCTCGCGCCAGTCATCGAGGATCTCGTACACGGTGGGAATCACGAACAGCGTGAGCACCGTGGACGTGATCGTCCCGCCAATCACCGCCCGGCCCAGCGGCGAACGAAAGTCAGCACCTTCCCCCCGGCCGAGCGCCACGGGAATCATGCCGGCAATCAGCGCGAGCGTCGTCATCAGGATGGGTCGCAACCTGATCGCGCCCGCCTCGATGAGCGCATCGCGCATGGGCACCTGTTTCTTCTCGTGCGTCCACTTCGCGAAGTCGATCAGCAGGATGGCATTCTTTGCCACGATGCCCATCAGCAGGATCACGCCGATGAGGCTCATGATGTTCAGCGTGTCATGCGTGATCAGCAGTGCGAGCACCACCCCGATCAGCGACAGCGGCAATGAAGAAAGGATCGCCAGTGGATCCAGGAACGAGCCGAACTGCACCACCAGGATCAGGTACATCAGCATCACCGCGATGCCGAGCGCCGTGAAGATGGAACCGAACACCTGCGCCTGATCCTTCGCCTGCCCGCCCGACACGATCCGGTAGGTCTCCGGCAACCGCACGCGCTTCAACCTCTCCTGCACGGCACTGTTCACATTGCCGATGGACCCCTCGATATTCGCACCGATCGTCACCACCCGGCGGCGATCGAGATGATCGATCTGCGCCGGCCCGGTGCTCGACGTAATGGTGGCAAGCTGCCCCAGTGGCACCACGGTGCCGCCGGGAATCACGATGGGTATCGTCGCGATGTCGGTGGGGCTCTTCCTGAGCCGCGATGGCAGCCGCACCCGCACATAGCGCGTCTCGCCGGATGCATCCACCCAGTTGCCCGCATCCACGCCGGCGAATGCCGGGCGCAGCGCCTGCGCGATCTGCCCTACGCTCACGCCCAGCGATCCGGCCAACCCGCGGTTGATGCTGACCTTGAGTTCCGGCTTGTCGCCCTTGGTGGACAAGCCCACGTCCACCGCGCCCGGCACCGTGCGGACGATCCTCGCGATGGAATCGGCCAGGGAGTTGAGGATGCCCTGGTCAGTACCCTGAAGCTGCAACTGCAGCGGCTTCATGCCGCCTCCCGGCCCGCCCGCTTCCAGGATGTACGCATTCATGTCCGCGCGCGTACGCAATTCCTTCCGGATCTTCATGCCGAACGCCGTCTGGCTGATGTCGCGGTCCTTCTTGTCCTTCAACCGCACGTACACGGATCCCACGTCCACGCTGCCCGAGCCGGACGCACTGCCTACCGTGGTATACGTGTACACCACCTCCGGATGCGCACGGAGCGACCGGGCCACCTGCTCCGCCAGCACGCGCGTGTACTCCAGGCTCGAGCCTGGGGGCGCCTCCACCGTCACCGTGAGTTCGCTGCGATCGCTCGCGGGCACGAAGCCGAACCCGCCCACCGCCACCTGCAACCCGATCGCGCCGACGAACGACGCCACGGCCAGCGCAATCATCGTCTTGCGATGGTCCAGCGCCCACCCGATGCCGCCGCGATAGCGCTGCGCCTGCCGGTCGAACCACATGTTGAACCGGTCGAGCGCACGCGCGATGGGATTACGCCGCTCGTGCGCCTCGATCTGCGGATCGGGCCAGTACGCGGACAACATCGGATCCAGCGAGAACGACACGAACAGCGAGACGAGCACCGCCGCGGCAATCGTGAGCGCGAACGGCTTGAACCACTGCCCCGCGAACCCGCTCATGAATCCCACCGGCACGAAGACGCACACGATGGAGAACGTCGTCGCCGCCACGGCGAGGCCGATTTCCTCCGTGCCCTCGTGCGCGGCCGTCATGTGATCCGCACCCAGCTCCACGTGTCGCACGATGTTCTCGCGCACCACGATCGCGTCGTCGATCAGGATTCCAATCGCCAGGCTCAGGCCAAGCAGCGACATGGTGTTCAGCGTGAAGCCGAATACCCACAGCGGGACGAACGACGCCAGCACCGACACGGGCAACGCCAACCCGGTGATCACCGTGGACCGCCACGAGTTGAGGAACAGGAACACCACGAGCACGGTGAGCAGCGCACCCTCGATGAGTGCCTCCTGCACGTTGCGCACGGAGTTGCGCACGCGGGTGCCGGCATCGCGCACGATCTCGATGGTCGTGCCCCGAGGGAGCGCCGCACGCAACGCCGGCAGCCGCGCCTTGATCGCATCGCTCACCGTGGTGGTGCTGTACCCCTTCGACTTCACGATATCGAGCCCGATCGCCTCCCGCCCATTGTACAGCGCCGCCGAGCGCCGCTCGGCCGCACCGGCCTCGATGGTCGCGACTTCGCCGAGCCGGATGGACGTGCCCGCGCGCGTGGCCACGGCGAGCTGCGCGAACTCCTCGGGCTGCTGCAGCCGACCCTCGATCCGAATGGGGCGTTCACTCACCGGGCCAGTGACCTGCCCCACCGGCGCGGCAAGGTTCTGCGCGCGCAATGCGCCCACCACCTGGTCAATGCCCACGCGCGATGCGGTGAGCCGGCTGGGATCGAGGATGACGTTGAGCGTGGCGCTGTCCGCGCCGGCGATCTTCACCTGCGCCACGCCACCGATGGAACGGAGGTCGCCGCCGATGGCCTGGTCGGCAATCTGGGTGAGCTGCGCCGGCGTGAGCGTCACTGACGTGAGGGCGAGCGACAC
>JAYVNZ010000289.1:0-2688 GCA_043758185.1 Gemmatimonadaceae bacterium
CGCCGCACTCGTGCAGATGGCCGTGGATGCTAACGCGGCCACCGGCCGGTTCGTCATTGATTCATCGTGGGATCGGCCCACACATCCTGAAGGCTGGTACTTTCGCAGCGACCATGTGCCGTACGCGGAACGCGGCGTGCCGTCATTGTTCTTCTCGAGCAACCTGCATTCCGACTATCACACCCCGCGCGACGAACCGAAGGCGATCGACCATGGCAAGCTCACGCACAACACGCGGTGGATGTACATGACCGGGTGGCTCGCCGCGAACGCGGCCGTGCGTCCGGCCGTCGATCCGGGTTTCGTGCTGCGCTAGGCCATCCTTCGCTGTGCAGTTGCAGCAGATTCAACGTGAAGCGCCTACGTTTGTCTCGATGACCCATCGACGATCGATCTTGCTGCGAGCTGCGCCAATTGTGCTGCTGTTTCTCGGCGTCCAACGTGCCGAGGCGCAGGATTCGTTGCGCGCGAGGCTTCCGACAGTGCGTGTGACAGCCACGCGCGAAGGGCCACGCGCGCCGCTCGAGCTTCCCTACGCGGTGACGATCGTTCGGCCCGATTCGCTCGCCGCGCTCCGCAAGACTGGAGTGGACGAGTTGCTGTTTGCCGTACCGGGTGTCCTGCTGGCCAACCGGCAGAACCCCTCGCAGGATCCGCGCGTGAGCATCCGGGGATTCGGTGCGCGGTCGGCGTTCGGAGTCCGCGGCGTTCGCGTGCTGCAGGATGGTGTGCCCGTGACCCTTCCGGACGGACAGACCCCGGTGGACGTGCTCGACCTCGAGGGAGCAGACCGCGTGGAGGTGTTGCGCGGCAGTGCGTCGTCGCTCTACGGCAACGCGGCGGGCGGCGTGATCGACATCCGCTCAGCGGCGCCGACCGCACTGTTTGCGCCATTTGCGCGTGTCGTCGCAGGTGGGTCCACGCCCACCGTTACCGCCGCGGGTGCCTCCGGGACGGTAGGCATCCTTGGTATCACGTCGTCCGTGACGCACCTGGATGGACACGGCTATCGCGACTACTCCGACCAGCGTGCCACGCGTGGCGCGCTGCGGATGTTGCTTTCGCCTGCCAGCGGGACGTTTCCGTTCGTCATTTCCGCCCGGATCACGGATGTCACGCGTGCCCAGAGCCCTGGTGCACTCACGCGCGCGCAGTTCGACGCGGATCCCCACCAGGCGGATCCGTTGGCGGTGAAGAAGGGCGCGAGCAAGGTCGTGCGTCAGGGTGACCTGTCGGTGGTCACCAGCCAGGCTATCGGGAACAACGCCACTGTTGACCTCTCCGCATTTGGAAGTGCGCGCACGCTCGCCAATCCGCTCACGCAGGCCATCGTGGATATCACGCGAGCCGATGGCGGTGCGTCGCTCAGGCTCAGCGGTCACGCGCGCGCTGCCGGGCACGAGGTGCGATTGTCCGGCGGCGCGGATGGCCAATGGCTGAATGACGACCGGCAGGAAGCGGACAACTGCATCGGCGTGGTGTGTACCGGGGGCTTCACGGAACGGGGTGCGCTGCGCAAGAACCAGCGCGAGCTGGTGCGCAGCGTCGGTCCGTTCGTGCGCGGGGAGGTTGCCGTGGTGCCTGACGTACTCGTGTCAGCCGGCGTGCGGAGCGATGCCGTGCAGTTCCGGTTGCGCGACCGGCTCATCACTGCCACCAATCCGGACGATTCGGGCGAGCGCACGCTGCATGCGGTCAGTCCGTCGGCTGGTATCGTCTGGCGGGCGAGCAGCCTGGCGTCGGTGTACGGCAACGTCTCATCGAGCTTCGAGACGCCGACCACCACGGAGCTTGGCAACAAGGAGAACGGGTCAGCGGGCATCAATCCCGACCTGCAGCCGCAACGGACCCTCACCTTTGAAGTGGGGACGAAGGGCCTGCTTGGCAGCACGGGCGTCCGGTGGGAAGTCGCGGCATTCGAGGCACGCGCGCGTGATGAACTGGTGCCCTTCGACATCCCCAATGGCAACGGGCGACGCTACTATCGCAACGCGGGCCGTACGGTGCGCCGCGGCGGAGAACTGGGTCTCGATGCCGAGGCGGGTGCGGTGAACGTGCATGCGGCGTATGCGTATTCGCGGTTCCGGTACGTGAGTTACAGCGTGGGCACCACGTCGTATGCGGGCCGGCGGATACCCGGCGTACCCGAGCAGACGCTGATGACGTCGGCGTCAACACGCATCGGTGCACTGGCACTCTCGGCCACCGCTGATCTTGCCAGCGCCATTGACGTGGATGATGCGAACAGCGCGCAGGCGCCAGGTCGCGCGATCTTCGGGCTCGCGATGGGCCACGAGATTCGCGCCGCGGGTGCGCGGCTATCGCCACTGATTGCGGTACAGAACATTGGTGGGGTGCGCTCCGCTGGCAGCGTGAGCGTGAACGCCACTGCGGGCAAGTTCTACGAGCCCGCGCCTGGCCGCACCTTGCTGGTCAGGGTTGCCGTGCAGCGCGACCGCTAGCCAGCGCCACTTCGCGCGCCGTCACCGAGTTGCCGGACGTTCCGCTGATGGTGCCGCGACACCGCGCAGAACCGCAACAACACGCGAACGGTTCACCCTGCTCATTCATGAAGCCGGCGTAATCGAGCGTCAGCTCCTCGCCGGACGCGATGAACCGGGAGGCGACGACGTTCAATCCGTCGAATGCCGTGTTCGCATCGCAGGAATGATTCTGTGGCGCCCACGT
>JAYVNZ010000290.1:0-9286 GCA_043758185.1 Gemmatimonadaceae bacterium
CCGTGATCGAGAGACGTTCACCGCATTGGCACATCCAGCCGGTTCGGCGCGCGGGGACACCAACCATGAGCGCAAAGGCCGGCACGTCCTTCGAGACGACGGCTCCCGCCCCCACGAACGCATACTCGCCCAGCGTCGTGCCGCAGACGATCGTTGCATTCGCGCCGATGGACGCGCCGCGCTTCACCAGCGTGCGGCGGTATTCGGCCTTCCGCGAGACATGGCTGCGCGGATTCATGACATTGGTGAAAACCATCGACGGACCGCAGAACACGTCGTCCTCCAGCTCCACCCCTTCGTAGATGGAGACGTTGTTCTGGATCTTCACATTGGTGCCGATGCGCGTGCCGCTCATCACTACCACGTTCTGGCCAAGGGAGCATCGCTCACCAATGATCGCGCCGCCAATGACGTGGCAGAAATGCCACACCTTCGTGTTGGCACCGACGACAGCGCCATCGTCGACGTATGCAGACTCGTGAATGAATGCGGTTTCGTGAATGCTCATGCTCCGCTACCTGTGGAGTCGAGAATGTCCTGCTGCCACTCCTGCAATGACCGCACGCTTGACGTGCGCGACCGCAGCGAGAGGATCGCGTCGCTCGCCGCGCTGGCCGCCGACAGCGTGGTCGTGTAGGCCACGCGGTTGCGGATGGCCGCCTGCCGCAGCGTGTAGTCATCCCACTGCGCATGCTTGCCGAGTGGCGTATTCACCAGCAGCTGGACGTCGCCGTTGAGGATCAAGTCGAGGCAATTGGGCCGGCCTTCATGCACCTTGAACACGCTCGTGACCGGAATGCCCCGTGCGCGCAGGTACCGCGCGGTCCCTCCGGTGGCACGCAGCGAGAAGCCCATCTCGTGGAAGCGGCGCGCGATCGGCGTCACGTTGGGCTTGTCCGAATCATTGACGGTGATGAGGATGGTGCCCTCGAGCGGAAGTCCGTTGCCTGCGGCCAGCTGCGCCTTCGCGAACGCACTGCCGAAGGAATCGGATATCCCCATCACCTCACCCGTCGACCGCATCTCCGGGCCCAGCACCGGGTCCGTTCCTGCAAACTTGTTGAACGGAAAGACGGCCTCCTTCACGGACACGAACGGGGGAATGACTTCCTCCGTGAACCCGATGTCGGCCAGCGTCTCGCCGCACATCACCCGCGCCGCGTACGACGCCAGCGGCACGCCGATGGCCTTGGAGACGAACGGGATGGTGCGGCTGGCGCGCGGATTCACCTCGAGCACGTAGACGATGCCATGCTGGATCGCGAACTGGACGTTGATGAGCCCCACGACCTTGAACGCCTTCGCCATGGCGACGGTCTGTTCGCGCATTGTCTGGAGATCCTTCTCTCCAATGAGGTACGGTGGCAGCACGCAGGCAGAGTCGCCCGAGTGAATGCCGGCGTCCTCGATGTGCTGCATGAGTCCACCAATCACCACCTGATGCCCGTCAGACAGGGCATCCACATCCACTTCATACGCGTCCTCGAGGAACCGGTCGATCAGCACCGGCCGATCCTCCGATACCCGGGCGGCCGTCGCGAAATAGCCCTCGAGCGACGGCGCGTCGTACACGATCTGCATCGCGCGTCCACCCAGCACATAGCTCGGGCGCACCAGGACGGGATACCCGATGCGCTCAGCTGCCTCGAGCGCTTCCTCCACGCTCGTCGCCGTGCCATTCGGTGGCTGCGTGAGCCCGACCTCGCGCGCGATCTCCTCGAACCGCCGGCGATCCTCCGCCGCGTCGATCGAGTCCGGCGACGTGCCGAGAATGCGCACGCCGGCCGCCTCGAGCCCGCGCGTCAGCTTCAGCGGCGTCTGGCCGCCCAGCTGCACGATCACGCCCATCGGCTGCTCCCGCTCAACAATCTCCAGCACGTCCTCGAGCGTCAGCGGCTCGAAGTACAGCTTGTCGGAGGTGTCGAAGTCCGTGGAGACGGTTTCCGGGTTGGAGTTGATCATGATGGTTTCGTATCCCTGCGCGCGCAGTGCCATCACGGCCCGCACGCAGCAGTAATCGAACTCGACGCCCTGCCCGATCCGGTTGGGCCCACTGCCCAGGATGACCACCGACTTGCGCCCACTGCGCGGCCCCTCGCTTTCCTCGTCGTAGCTGCCATAGAGGTACGGCGTGGCCGACGGAAACTCCCCCGCGCAGGTATCCACCATCTTGTACGCCGGCCGCACGCCGAGCGACCACCGGTGCGCGCGTACGGCCGCTTCCGGCTCGCCGCGCAGGTCGCCGAGTTGCCGGTCTGAAAACCCGAGCTGCTTCATGCGGCGCATCGACGGCTCGCCTACGGTGTCGAGCGCCGCATACTCACGCTCCGCCTCGATCAATTCCTCCATCTGCGAGAGGAAAAACGGATCGATGGCCGTCAACTCGAACAGCTCGTCCACCGTCATGCCGGCCAGGAAGCCACGCTTCACCTGGTAGATGCGCTCCGGAGTTGGCTGGCGCAGCGCACCGCGCAATGTCTCGATGGTCTCGTCACCGAGCCGATCGTCGAGCAGTCGCTTGCCAACCTCCCAGCCTGCCCTGCCATTCTCCAGAGCACGCAGTGCTTTCTGGAAAGCCTCCTTGAAGGTCCGCCCGATCGACATCGATTCCCCCACGCTCTTCATCTGCGTGGTGAGCAGCGGACTGGCTGACGGAAATTTCTCGAACGCAAAGCGCGGCACCTTTACCACCACGTAGTCGAGCACGGGCTCGAACGACGCCGGCGTGGTCTTCGTGATGTCGTTCGGGATCTCATCCAGGCGATAGCCCACCGCGAGCTTGGCCCCGATGCGCGCTATGGGAAAGCCCGTGGCCTTGGACGCGAGCGCCGACGAACGCGACACCCGGGGATTCATCTCGATCACCACCATCTCCCCATCCGCAGGGTTGATGGCGAACTGGATGTTGCAGCCTCCGGCATCCACCCCGACTTCGCGGATGATGTCCACCGCGGCGTCGCGCATCGTCTGATACTCACGATCCGTGAGCGTCATCGCGGGCGCCACGGTGATGGAATCACCGGTATGTACGCCCATGGGGTCGAGGTTCTCGATGGAGCACACGATGACCACGTTATCGAACTGGTCTCGCATCACTTCCAGTTCGTACTCCTTCCACCCGATGAGCGATCGCTCGATGAGGATCTGGCTCGTGGGCGACAGGTCGAGTCCGCGCCGTACTGTTTCCTCGAACTCCTCGCGATTGTAGGCAATGCCACCGCCCGTTCCGCCGAGCGTGAACGACGGCCGCACGATGGCCGGAAAGCCGGTCACGGTGAGGAGCTCCACCGCCTCGTCGAAGGTGTTGGCGATGCCACCCGTGGCGCAGTCCAGGCCGATGCGCTCCATGGCTTCGCCGAACTGCTTGCGATCCTCCGCAATGACGATGGCGCGCGCCGAGGCGCCGATCAACTCCACGCCGTACTTCTCCAGCACGCCGTTTTCGGCGAGCGTCATGGCCACGTTCAACGCCGTCTGCCCGCCCATGGTGGGCAGGAGAGCATCGGGGCGCTCGCGCGCGATGATCAGTTCGACGAACTCCGGCGTCACCGGCTCCACATACGTGCGGTCCGCGATTTCCGGGTCCGTCATGATGGTGGCGGGGTTCGAGTTGATCAGGATCACCTCGTAGCCCTCCTCGCGCAGCGCCTTCGTGGCCTGCGTGCCCGAATAGTCGAACTCGGCCGCCTGCCCAATGACGATGGGGCCGGAGCCGATGACGAGAATGCGGTGGATGTCAGTGCGTCGCGGCATGGATCAGGTCGTCGATGATGTCGTCGCGTGTCCGGTGGGGAGCCCAGCCGGTGGCGCGACGGAGCTTGCTGTTGCTGCCGACCAGCACGGGCACGTCGACCGGACGGGCCAGCGCACGATCGGATCCAATGTCGGCGGAAATCCCGAGACGGTACAGCACGGCCATGGACAGCGCGCGCACGCTGGTGCCCTGTCCGCTGCAGACATTGTACGCCTCGCCCGTGGCACCGCGCTCGGCAAGAAGAAGATACGCGTCGACCACGTCCGAGACATGCAGGAAATCCCGCACGGTATCCCCATTGCCGATCATGAGCGTCCCACCGCTGGCGGGGAGCGCCATGGCACGACGCACGATGCTCGGCAGCAGGAAGTGCGACCCGTGGCCCACGCCGGAGTGGTTGAAGCTCCGGGTGCACACGACGCGCACCCCATCGCTCCGAAAGGCCTGGAGCGCCGCGACCTCCTGCGCCACCTTCGAGGCGGCGTACAGCGACAGGGGCCGCTGCGGAATGTCCTCGTGCAGCGGCATCTCGCCCAGCTCGTGCCGGCCGTACTGTTCCGCTGACCCCACCACCACCACCACCGGATCCGCCGTCCCCGCCACTCGGTGGCGGCGCACTTCGGCGAGGAGGCGTACCGTGCCGACGGCGTTCACCTCGTAGGCGTATCCCGGATTTGCCATCGCATCGGGCACGTGGCTCACCGCCGCCAGGTGGAGGACGACATCCGCCACTGATGCATCCACGGCCGCGGCCACCTCGCGCTGCACCGTGATATCCGTGCTGACCCAGGCAATTTGCGCCCGCTCCTGTTCCGTCAGCACCGCCGTCGCCGGAAGGGCGCCGATACCGGCGGCAGTCACGGTCCACCCGCGCTCGAGCATCGCGCGCATTGCCCACTGCGCCACGAAGCCATTGCCCCCAGTGACGAGCGCGCGAATGGTCACTTCGCCGCGGAGTGCCGCGCGAGGTCTTCCGTCACCATCATGGTGACCAGATCCCGGAACCGGACCGTCGGCTCCCAGCCCAGCTTCTCCTTCGCCCGCGTCGGGTCCCCCACGAGCAGGTCCACCTCGGCCGGCCGGTCGAACTTGCTGTCGTGCTTGAGGTAGTCACGATAATCGAGATCGACGGCCTCGAACGCGAATTCACATAGCTGCCGCACCGACCAGGTTTCGCCCGTGGCGACCACGTAGTCATCCGGCTCGTCCTGCTGCAGCATGCGCCACATGGCGTCCACGTAATCGCCTGCAAAGCCCCAGTCTCGCCGTGCTTCGACATTTCCCAGCCGAAGCTCCGTGGACATGCCCAGCTTGATGCGCGCGGCACCATCCGTGACCTTCCGCGTGACGAACTCGAGACCACGACGCGGGCTTTCGTGATTGAACAGGATGCCTGACGTCGCGTACAGCCCGAAGCTCTCGCGGTAGTTCAGCGTAATCCAGTGGCCGTACACCTTGGCCACGCCGTAGGGGCTGCGGGGGTAGAACGGCGTGCTCTCACGCTGTGGGACCTCCACCACCTTGCCGAACATCTCGCTCGAGCTGGCCTGGTAGAAGCGCGACTTGGGCGCGGCCTTCTTCATGGCCTCGAGCATCCGCGTGACGCCGAGCGCGGTGAATTCGCCCGTGAGCACAGGCTGGGACCAGGACGTCTGGACGAAGCTCTGCGCAGCAAGGTTGTAGATCTCGTCCGGCGCGGTCTCGTGTACGGCGTCCGTGAGCGACGTCTGGTCGAGCAGGTCGGCAGACACCAGCTCGATCCGGTCGATCAGGTGTGCAATGCGCTCGTACGGGGTGGTGGAACTGCGTCGGACGACACCGACGACGCGATATCCCTTGGCGAGGAGGAACTCCGCGAGGTAAGAGCCGTCCTGACCCGTGATCCCGGTGATGAGCGCGGTTGGCATTGCTGGACGGTCTAGTTGGGGGTGTGAAAAAGGGAGCCCGCGTGAGCTCCCCTCTGCGTGCTGAGCCGGCGGGACAGCTCGGTCACGCCACCTGCACGCCGCGCGGCGCACGCGGGACCTTGCCTGCGTTCAGGCAGCGCGTGCAGACCTTGACCTTGGTGATCTTGCCGGCAATCAGGGTGCGAACGACCTGCAGGTTCGGCTTCCACGTCCGACGCGTCTTGTTGTTGGCGTGGGACACGCTGTTGCCGAATGCGACGCCCTTGTCGCAATGATAGCAGCGATTGCGCTGGATGGGGGCCATGTTACTTGCCCTCCGGCATGAGCTCGATCCGTGCCATGTCCGCGCCGTCGCCCTTGCGGAAGCCGGTCTTCAGGATGCGCGTGTAGCCACCGTTGCGCGCCGCGAAGCGGGGGCCGATGACCTGGAACAGCTTGTCGGCCGCCTCACGCTTGTGGATGTGGCGGATGGCAAGGCGCCGGGCGTGCAGCGTGCCGGTGCGTGCCTTGGTAATGAGCTTCTCGACGAACGGGCGAAGCTCCTTGGCCTTGGCCTCGGTGGTCTCGATCGATTCGCTTTCAATGAGCGACGTGGCGAGGTTGCGCAGCAGCGCCAACCTCTGTTCGCTCGTGCGGCGCAACTGGCGCCCGGCCTTCTGGTGACGCATCTGGTGTTACTCCTCTTCGTCGTCGGGGGCCGCAGCGGCAGCCTGGCTCGGCGGGGTGCCCCAATCCAGGACCCTTACGCCTTCCCCATTCTCCTCGAACCGCATCCCAAAGTTCAATCCTTCACGCTCGAGGAGATCGGCGATCTCCTGCAGCGACTTCTTGCCGAAATTCTTGACCTGCAGGATCTGGCTCTCGGTCTGACGAACCAGGTCGCCAAGGCTCCGGATGTTGGAGTTCTTGAGCGAGTTCACCGAGCGGACGCTCAGTTCGAGGTCGTCGATGGGGGTCTTCAGCAGCCCCTGCATCCGGGCACCGTCGGTGCCCGCCCCATCAGCCGCGCCACCGGCGACAGGCGCCGAGGAGTGCGAGCCGAACTCGACGAAGTACTGGAAGTGCGTCTGCGCAAGTGCGGCCGCGTAGCTGACCGCTTCTTCGGGCGAGATGGTGCCGTTGGTCTCGACCGTCAGCGTCAAGCGGTCGTAATCGGTGCGCTGGCCCACGCGGGTCTCGGCGACCGAGAAGTTCGCGCGGCGCACGGGGTTGTAGATGGAATCGATGCGCACGAGATCCACCGGCAGGCCGCGATCGAGCGGATGCTGGTCCGACTCGACGTAGCCACGACCCTTGTTGATGTAGAGCTCGATGTTCAGGTCGCGATCATCGTGCAGCGTGAGGATGTGGTGCGACGGGTTGATGATGCGCACGCCGGAGACCGGGGTGGCATCACCGGCCGTGACCGCGCCCGCGCCATCGCGCTTGATGTGGAGCACCGCGCTCTCGACGTCGTCGACGAGCGTGAGGGTGAGCGTCTTCAGGTTGCCGATGATCTGGTGCACATCTTCGACGACACCCGGGATGGTCTGGTGCTCGTGCACGACGCCATCGATGCGGACGCCCCAGACGGCGGCGCCGCGGAGGGACGAGAGCAGCATGCGCCGCATTGCATTGCCGAGCGTGTGGCCGAAGCCGCGCTCGAGCGGCTGCAGGCGGAACTCGGCGACATTGGTGTTGTCCTCGCGCTTGGTTGCCTCAACCAGCTGCGGACGGACGAGACCACGAAGATCGATCGTAGAAGCCATGATTCAGTCAGTGTGTTCGGGTCATTCCGGAACGGCGTTCCGAACCGGAAACGCTCTGCCTCGCCCCAAACGCGTGGCAGACTCGTAGAGGGGTTTGGGCCCCGACCAGCCAGTCCAACAGTCTGACAGTTCGATCCACGAGCGCCGACGGCGCTCGCTCGTCTGACAGGTAACTGTCAGACTGTTTGACTGTCGAACTGTCAGACGGTGAGATCTGTCCTTACTTCGAGTACAATTCGACGACGAGCTGTTCCTGCGCAGCGATGGGGATGCTCGTACGGGCGGGCTTCTCGAGCACGCGTCCGCTGAACGTCTCCTTGTCCACCGCGATCCACGAGAGCGGCGCGCCACGCGACGACTGATCCATCGCCGTGATGACGGACACCTGCTCACGCGACTTCACGCGCATCCGGACTTCCTGGCCCGGCTGCACATGGAAGCTCGGAATGTCGACGCCCTTCTGGTTCACTTCGACGTGGCGATGGCGAATGAGCTGGCGAGCCGCCTTGCGGCTGGACGCGAAGCCCATGCGGTACACGACGTTGTCGAGGCGCGTCTCGAGCGCGGCGAGCAGGTTGTGGCCACGAAGGCCGGGCTGCGCGCTCACCTTCTCGAACGTGTTGCGGAACTGCTTCTCGCTCACGCCATAGATGCGCTTGATCTTCTGCTTTTCACGGAGCTGCTTGGAGAACTCGCTGGCCTTGCGACGACGTGCGGTCGCCTGGCCATGCTGGCCTGGCGCGTACGGACGACGCTCGACCGGGCACTTCTCGGTGAAGCACTTGGTGCCCTTGAGGAACAGCTTGGTGCCCTCGCGACGGCACTGGCGGCAGCTCGGACCTGTATAGCGACCCATCTCAGACTCTCCGACGCTTCGGGGGACGGCAGCCATTGTGCGGAATCGGCGTCACGTCCTT
Source organism: Gemmatimonadaceae bacterium (assembly GCA_043758185.1). GTDB lineage: Bacteria > Gemmatimonadota > Gemmatimonadetes > Gemmatimonadales > Gemmatimonadaceae > AG11. The sequence continues at coordinate 8,327 of JAYVNZ010000290.1, forward strand.
GATTGACTTGACCTGGAGCCCCGCGGCGGCGAGCGCCTGGATGGCCGACTCGCGGCCGCTGCCAGGACCCTGCACCCGCACGTGCACCCGCTTCACACCCGCCGTCAGCGCCTCGCGAGCGCACTGCTCGGCCGCAACGGTCGCGGCGAACGGCGTGCTCTTCTTGGACCCCTTGAATCCGGCCTTGCCACTCGAACCCCACGCGATGGCATTGCCCCGCGGATCGGTGATGGTGATGGTCGTGTTGTTGAACGTCGCGTTGACGTGGGCCACGCCCTCCGCCTCGACAACCTTCTTGGTCTTCTTTCCAGTCGCCATGGTCTACTTGGTTACCTTCTTCTTGCCCGCAATGGCGCGGCGAGGACCCTTCTTCGTGCGCGCATTGGTGTGCGTGCGCTGGCCACGAACGGGAAGGCCCCGGCGGTGACGCGTGCCCCGATAGGAACCGATGTCCATCAATCGCTTGATGTTCATCGAGACCTCGGTGCGCAGCGCGCCTTCCACGCGATACTCCTTCTCGATCACCTGACGCAGCTTGTTCACGTCGGCGTCGCTCAGGTCGCGGATGCGCAGTGATGCGTCAATCCCCGCCTTTTCCATGATTTCCAGGGCGGACGAACGTCCGATGCCGAAAATGTAGGTCAGTCCGATCTCAACCTTTTTGTCCTTCGGGAGATCGATGCCAGAAATACGAGCCATGCTCTATCAGCCCTGACGCTGCTTATGCTTAGGATTGCGCTTGCAGATGATGCGAGTCACGCCGTTGCGCTTGACAACCTTGCAGTGCTCACAGATCGGCTTGACGCTGCTTCGGACTTTCACTCGAATACCATCATTGCAAAACGTGAGATTTTCCGGCCAAGTCACTTAGAATAACCGGGGCAGTAAGTTGACGCAAGCCCACGAGATACATCGAGTTCACCCTCGCCCGTGCGGCCCCCCGGCTTCCCCCTCGAGATC
>JAYVNZ010000291.1:0-6538 GCA_043758185.1 Gemmatimonadaceae bacterium
GGGTACGGTCATGAGCAGCGCACTGACCTCCCAGCGCGACCGGGACGTGTTGCGGTCGTTCGCGCGGCGCATCGACCCCTCCGATGCAGGAGCGCACAACAATCTGGGCGTGCTGTACTACAACAAGGGGCTGCACGAGGAGGCGGTGAGCGCCTTCATGCGCGCGCTCGAACTGGACGCCAGGATGCAGGTGGCGCAACGCAACCTCGAGATTGCGTACTTCAACACCGGATTCTACGACCGCCGGGTAGGCGAGCTCACGGAGCGGCTCCGCGTACGGCGTGATGATCGCGAGGCACGCTGGGAACTGGGGCGCACATACGCCCTGCTGGGGCAGACAGCCGACGCCGTGGAGCAGTTCACGCAGCTACTCGCATTTTATCCCTCCGATATCGGGGCACTGGTGCAGCTCGGCCTTGCCGAGCGCACCAACGGCGACCTCGACAAGTCGCTGAGTTACCTGGAGCGCGCACTCGCGCTGGACCCCTCCAACTCGGCGGTGAATTTCTACATCGGCGAGGTGCTGTACAACCGCGGAGTGAACGAAGGCGCACTCGCCGCCCTCCGCCGCGCGGTGGAACTCAATCCGCACAACCCCGACGCCTATTACCTGATGGGGTTCGTGCTGGGTGACCTCGGCTTGCACGAGGAGGCGCGCGACGTGACGCGGCGCGCCATCCAGATCAATCCCGCCCTGTCCCGCGCGCAGGCGAACCTTGCGATCGAGGAGCGAAAGTCGCAGACGCGCGACGCGGCCAACGCCACGCCAGCGCGCGGCGTGCTGCGCGGAGCGGCCATGGAGGTGCAGGGCGAGGGGCAACTCGCGCAGTTCAACCTGGGCCTCGCGTTCCGGCAGAAGGGCTATTACGGCGAGGCGCTTCGCGAATACGCCAAGGCGCTCGACCGCGGGGAGGATCGCGCCCTCGTGCTGCAGGCCATGGCCGAGGTCCACCTGCTGCGCCGCGAGCCGAAGCCCGCCGTTGCGCTGTACGATGAACTCCTCGCGAGTGCGCCCATCAGTCCCAAGCTGTGGAACGAGCGCGGCGTCGCGCTCCACCAGGACGGCCTTTTCGCAGAGGCGCAGGACAGCTATCGCCGCGCGGTGAAGACCGACGAGGGGTACGCGCTGGCGCACAACAACCTCGGCGTAGCGCTGTACCACTGTGGCGATCCCGACGGCGCCATGCAGTCGTTCCACCAGGCATTGCTGGTGCACCCCGGATTCGCAAAGGCGCGACTCAACCTGGCCCTGCTGCTGAGCAAGGCCCGCAAGTTCCAGCTGGCGCTCGAGGCATACCGTGGCGTGCTCGATTCCGCGCCGAATGATGCCGCGGCGTGGAACGGCGTGGGTCTCGTGCTCTCCGAACTGCGCCGGTTCGAAGACGCGCGCAACGCCTTTGCGCGCGCGGTGCAGGAGAAGCCCGACTCCGCCGAGGCGCACTACAACCTCAGCTTCACGTTGTCGAACCTCGGCGATTTCGAGGGCGCGTTGCGCGAGACCAAGCGCGCGCTCGAGCTCGACCCGTACTACGTGGCGCAGAAGTTCGAGCTCGCGATCGACCTGGAGTACGAGGATCCCGACCTCTCCATCAAGCCCGACCTGGGCGCCGTGGAGCGGATGGATGATTCCGTCGAGGATTTTTCCTTTGACTCCGCCGTGCTGGATTCACTGTTCACGTCGCTCGCGCCGTCGGCGCAGCCGCCGGACGTGGTACGCGATGCGCGTGCGCCGGAGTCGGGCGATCCGTATGCGATGGCTGCGGACTACCTGGCCATGGGAATGATGGACCGGGCCGCGGCGGAAGTCAGCCGAGCGCTGTCACGCGGCGCACCGCCGGCCGAGGGCTACACGCTGCTTGGCGACATGTACGCCCGGCAGGGGTTGCATGGCGAGGCCATCGAGCGCTACCGACGCGCGCGCGCCGAGGACGCGGACGCAACGCGGCCACTCCTCGGCGAAGCCTGGTCACTGCTGGCGCTCGACCGCGCGCGCGAGGCACTTCCCATCGCGGAGGCACTGCATGCGTCGCAGCCGTCCGTGGTGGACGTCATGATGCTGGTGGCCGCCTCGCGCGCTGGCACGGGGAACCCCGCTGGTGCGCTGGAGGCGCTCGACGGGGCACGCAAGCTGGCGCCCCAGCGTCCCGACGTGCACCAGCGCATTGGCGACATTGCGCGCTCGCTTGGCGACAACGACGGCGCCATGGCCGCCTACCGGCAGGCACTCGAGCTTGATTCCGCGTTCGCGGTGGTGCGCTTCCAGCTCGCGCGGCTGCTGCGCGCGAAGGGCATGGTGAAGGAGGCCGAACAGGAACTCGAGGCGGCGCTGGATGCCGTGCCCACCTACGGTGAGGCCACGCTGGAACTCGCCGCGCTGCGCCGCGCATCAGGCCGCGCCGAGACGGCGCTCGAGCAGCTGATTGCGCTGCTGGAACGGGACCCCTATCACTTCGACGCCATCCTCGCATTGGGCGAAACGCTGATGGTGCTCGGCAAGCGGCGCGATGCGAGTCACGCGTTCCGGCGCATCCTGCGCTTCGATCCCTCGCACATCGGCGCGCTGTATCATGAAGGCGTGCTGCTCAATGAGCAGAAGCGCTTTCGCGACGCCATCGTGTGCTGGCGCCGGGTGATCGAGCTGGAGCCAGCGGGCGACTACGCGCGCAACGCGCGCCGGCAGGTGCGGACGGCCACGGACCTCCAGGCGATCTTCGCCGGCGCGGGAAGGGGCTGACGATGGCCATTGAGGGACCCCTTCGCGAGCTCGGCATCCACGACGTGTTCCAGCTGCTGGACCTCAGCCGGAAGACGGGCGCGCTGCGCGTGACGTCGGAGCTGCGCGACGATGCGGGCGACGTGCTGTTCGATGGCGGCCGTGTGATCCACGCCAGCATCCAGAGCAATCCCACCTCGATCGAGCGCATCCTGCGGCAAGCGGGCAAGATCGGCGATGCGGAGATGGCGGCGGCGGACGCGCTACCGTCCGAGCCCAGCCTGGGTCTCGGTGATCGCCTGGTGATGTCGCGCGCGATTACGCAGCGTGAACTGGAGCGTCAACTGCGGATGGCCATCGAGAACGTGATCTTCGAGCTGATGTCGTGGCGCGAGGGGTTCTTCTCGTTCGAGGAGCGCGTGGTGAGCGATGTGCCGGTGGATGCACGCATCCGGATATCCACCGAGTCACTGCTCATGGAAGGAGCGCGCCGCATCGACGAATGGTCGCGCATCGCGGACAAGGTGCCCAGCCTCGGCGTGGTGCCGTCGCTGGCCCCGGTGGAGGATGATCGCGCGTCGGTGCTGGACCTGCTGCCGCACGAGTGGGAAGTGCTCATGATGATCGACGGCGCGCGCGACCTGCGGGGGATTGCCGGCGCGCTGGGCAGCAGCGAGTTCGACATCGCGAAGATCGCGTATGGTCTCGTGTCCACGGGAGTCGTGGAGTTGCGTCCGCCCGAGCGCGTGCCGAGCGCCACGATCGCGGCGGTGGGCGATTCGATCGCCGCGATCGCGAGTGCGCAGGAGGCACTCGCCGCCGGCCGGCCCGCGGACGCCCTCTCGGCCGCACGAGCCGCGCTCGCGACGGGTACGGACTCCACGGCGGCGCGGCTGCTCGTGGCGCAGGCACTCTCGCGCCTTGCGCGCCACCAGGACGCCGTGGAGGAACTGCGGCGAGCGGTGCAGGCCGATCCGCTCACACCGGAAGTCCACCGTGACCTGGGTTTTGCGGCCGTGCGCGTGGGCGACTTCGCGAATGCGCGGGCGAGCTGGGATCACTTCCTGCGGCTTGCGCCGTCGTCGCCCGACGTCGGTCGTGTGCGCGCGGGGGTGGAGTCGCTGACGCGCCTGCAGCATGTGCTGGAGGCGCACGCCGATGTCTGACGACGTCCGGCGCATGAGCGATGCCCTGGCGCAGGACCCCTCCAGCCGGGTGTTCGTGCCGCTGGGGGACGCATTGCGCAGGCAGGGGCAGCGCGAGCTTGCGCTCAAGGTGACGCTGCGCGGCCTCGAGCGACATCCGCATCTCGCCGATGCGCACGACCTGCTGGCGCGACTGTATGCGGACGACGGCGACATCGAGCGCGCGTTCGACGAATGGGACATGGTGCTGCGCCTGTCGCCCGGGCACCTCGGTGCGCTGAAGGGCATGGGCTTCATCTGCTTCCACCGCGAACGGTTTGCGGATGCCGAGCGCTATCTCGCGGCGGCTGCGGCTTCCGACCCGGATGATGTGGCTGTAGCCAGCGCGCTGGAGCACGTACGCGTGGCCCAGGGAGAGGCGCCGGAGGCGCCCGATGCCGCCATGGCCGACGCCATGACGCACGACAGCCGCTACCTGTTCGTCGACGTCCTGCGCGACGAAGGACAGACCGCGTTGCTGCTGGATCCCTCAGGTCTCGTGCTGGCTGGCGCGTACGTGAGTGGCGACGGACAGGACGTAGCGCAGGACGTGGGGGCGGAATTGAGTGGCGTCACGGACGCTGCGCGGCGCGCAACGCGTCACTTGAAGCTCGGCGACTGGACGTCGATCGTGTTCGAGACGGAGGTGGCCGTGGTGGCGATGGCGCCGTCATCGCAGGATGGCTTGCTGGTGCTGGCCACGTCGCGCGCCACGCCACTCGGCCTCGTGCGGCGCCTGCTGGACCGGTGCTCCGCGCACGCGCAGCGGTGGCTGGCGGGGAGCGGCTGATGTCGTCGCCATTCGCAGCCATGCTCCAGGGCCTCTCGCGCCAGCGCGGGGTGACTGCCGCGCTCGTGGTGAGCGAACAGGACGGCATTGCCCTCGACTCCAACCTGCACATTGGCCAGCAGGGGGACCGCGTGGCAGCCCTCGCCGCGTCGCTGTACAGGAAGGCCCGCTTGTCTGCGCATGCCGCCGGCATGGGTGCCGTGAGCTTCATGCAGCTGGAGGCACCCGGCGGGCGACTCTGCGCGGCCGGCGCCGGAGAGCTGGTGCTGGTGGTGGTGGCGGCGTCGACCGCCAATGTCGGCCTCATTCGCGTGGAACTGCTGAAGGCGGTTGTCGATATCGTCGCCATCGCCGAGGGGCGATCCGCATGATCACGAGTGTGGTGGAATCCTGGATCGAGGCGCCCCTGCGGCAATTCGTGGACGACGCGGGCGTCGAGCTCGCGCTGCTGCTGCATCCCAGCGGCCAGGTGCTGGCCCAGCACGGCTTCGCGCGCGCGGTGGATGTGATGACCGCGTGCGCGCTCGCCGCGGGCATCCACGCCACGAGCGGCGAACTGGGGCGCATGGTGGACGACAAGCCCTTTCGGGGGCTGCATCATGTGGGTGCGACCCGTCAGATTTTCGTGGCGGAAGCACGGTCGCCGCGCGGCGCGTACATTTTCGTGACGGTTTTTGGCCAGGAAAGCTCAATTGGCCTGGTGCGGCTTTATTTTGAAGAGCTGGCGGTGTCGCTCATCAGCGCTGCACCGGTGGACGTGCCCGAGCCCGAGCCCGCGCTGGCCGAGCACTTCGAGCAGGACCTCAATCGCAATCTCGCTGTCCTTTTCGGCCGCACGCGGCCGTAACCGCATCCCGCCTGCCTCGTGTCGCTCGTCAACTACGCCACGCGCGAGATCACCTGCAAGATCGTCTACTACGGGCCGGGCCGCTCGGGGAAGACGACCAACCTGCATTACATCTATGGGCAGGTGCCGGACGACCGGAAGGGCAAGCTCGTGTCGCTCGCCACGCAAACCGATCGGACGCTCTTCTTCGACTTCCTTCCGCTGGATCTGGGGTCGATCTCGGGGTTCACCACCAAGTTCCAGCTGTACACGGTGCCCGGCCAGGTCTACTACCAGACGACACGCCGGCTCGTGCTGCAAGGCGCCGATGGCGTCGTGTTCGTCGCGGACAGCCAGGCGCGGCAGCTCCAGGAAAACATCGAGAGCTTCCAGGACCTGCACGCCAACCTGTCGGACCAGGGCATCGACCCGCGCGTGATGCCACTCGTCATCCAGTACAACAAGCAGGACCTTCCTCCTGAGCTCATCCTGCCCGTGGCGCAGTTGACGGATGCCATCAACTTCCGTGACGTCCCGGAATTTTCCGCCGATGCGCTGCACGGGCCCGGCGTGTTCGAGACCCTGCGTGGCATCTCCGAGATCGTGCTGCGACGCCTGAGCGCGGGTGCCTCAGCGCCTGCGGCGTCGAAGTAGGCCATGCAGGTCGATCCTCGTGCCCGATTCGACAACTATGTCGTAGGCTCAGCCAACCGGCTCGCCGTCGCGGCCGCGCGCAACGTGGCCGAAGCGCCAGGTTCCGTCTACAATCCGCTGTTCGTGTACAGCAGCTCCGGGCTCGGCAAGACCCACCTCATTGGCGCCATCGGCAACCACGCCCTGCAGCGCAATCCGGACCTGAGCGTGGAGTACGTGGCGCTCGAGGACTTCGTGCAGCAACTGCACGCGGCCATTGCGTCCGGAGAGCTGGAGCGGTTCAAGCACCGCTACGGGCGTGTGGACGTGCTGCTCGTGGACGACGTGCAGTTCCTCACGGGACGACGCGAGACGCAGAGTGAATTGCTGCG
>JAYVNZ010000292.1:0-14785 GCA_043758185.1 Gemmatimonadaceae bacterium
AAGCGGAACGCTCGGCCGCATGACCATCGACAAGGTCCTGCACGGCGACCTGCGGGGCACCAGCAAGGGCCAGATGCTCACTGCGATGACCAGCATCCCGGCGTCGGCGGGCTATGTTGCCGTCGAACGCGTGACCGGCACGCTGCACGGCACCCCGGGCACGTTCGCCCTCATGCATACTGGCACCATGACGCGCGGTGTGCCCGGACTGGTGATCTCTGTCGTCCCGGATTCAGGCACCGGCGCGCTCACCGGACTCGTGGGATCATTCAACATCATCCGCGCCAACGGACAGCACGCGTATGAGTTCGACTACGAGCTCATTCCCCTGGCGTGACCTGCCGAGCGTTGCAAAGCATGCGCACTCGTAGGGTGCGCCGGCTGGCGCTCATCGCGTCAGCGCTCGTGCTGCCCGCACGGCTCCCGGCGCAGCGCACCATGCTCCCGGCCATCGACCGCTACTTCGGGCTGGCGCGAGCCGAGTACTCCGGTGAGCGCGCGCGACAGCTCGTCGCGTTCATGGGCGGGTGGTTCCGGTGGCCCGGCAACACGGCGTTCGACGCAAGTATCGACAGGGTGGTGAGCCAGCTGCGGGCGGCGGGCTACGTTCGCGAGGATTCCGCCGGGGCGGACGCGCGTCTCGTGTATCGGGTAGAGCGCCGCCCGTTGCGCGGTCCTGCCTGGGATCTCCAGGATGCGTCGCTCACCATCGTTGGCGCACGCCTTCCGCTGCTGCAGCTCGCGACGAACCTCAACATGCTGGCCGTCAACTCCTACTCGACGCCGGACTCCGGCGTGACGGCGGAGGTCGTCGACGCGGGGACGGGAACGCCCGCCGAACTGGATCGCACGCCGGTGAAGGGGAAGATCGTGCTGGCCGACGCGGGCGTCGCACAACTCTTCGGCGACGCGGTGCAGAAGCGAGGGGCCGTTGGCGTGCTCGCGTACCGGATGCCTGCGTACACCAGGCCCGAGATCAACCGCGCATCGATCCAGTTCTCGTCCATTCCGCTCGACACCGTGCGGAAGGCGTGGGGCATGCCCATCTCGTACGGCGCGATGACGGCGTTGCGGGCCGCGCTCGTGCACGGACCGGTACGCGTGCGCGTCACTGCCCGGACACGCCTTTTTCCCTCGGTCGAGCGAACGATCGTGGCAGAGGTGCGTGGCACCGTGCGGCCAGACGAGCGATTCGTCTTCAGCGCGCACGTGCAGGAGCCCGGCGCCAACGACAATGCCTCGGGCGTGGGAGCCCTTGCCGAGATCGCCCGCGTCCTCGCTGTGCTGTCGAAGCACGGCGCGGTGCAGCCGAAGCGCACCATCACCATGCTCTTCGGCCACGAGACCGTGCAGACGCACAACTTTCTCGCTGACGATTCCATCCGTACGCGCGGCGTGCACTGGGGCCTGAGCCTCGACATGGTGGGTGAGGACACCAGGAAAACCGGCGGCACCTTCCTGATCGAGAAGATGCCTGATCCATCGGCGGTCTGGACGCGCGGGGAGGAGCGGCACTCCGAGTGGGGCGGCAGCCCCATCACGAAGGATCAGATTGTGCCGCACTACTTCAATGACTTCCTGCTCGCGCGCTGTCTGGACCAGGCGGCGACGACCGGGTGGGTGGTGCGTACCAATCCATTCGAGGGCGGAAGTGACCACACGCCGTTCCTTGCATTCAGGAAACCCGGCGTGCTGTTCTGGCACTTCACGGATCAGTTCTACCACACCGATGGCGACCGCATCGACAAGGTGTCCGCTGTCACGCTCCAGAATGTCGGCATCTCGGCACTGGTGTCCGCGCTCACGCTCACGAGCGCCGACGGTGCTGTTGCGCGTGCGATGGTGACGGAGCTGGAGCAGGCGGCGGTGACGCGACTGGACACGGAACTCGCGCTGTCCCGTGCGGCGCTCGCCGCTGGCGGGGATGCCACGAAAGAGCGCGACATCCTGCAGACATGGACCGACTACTACGACCGCTCGCTCGCCACCCTGTCCGATGTGGAGACGGGCGGTTCCTCGCGCGAGACGATTGCGGCCATCACGATTGCGCGTGCGCGGGTACTGGCGGCGGGAACGTCGCGCCTGTCCCGGATCCGGTAGCGGCATGTCCGGATTGTTCGCGCGCCTGCGTACCGCGGTGCTCGGCGGCACATCGTCGGGGGGCGCGCGCCACGTTGTGCGGGGATTTCCGGTGCTTGTCGAGAACAGCCGCCCGGACATCGACACGCGCGCCGTGCTCCAGCGGCTGGACGACGCACTCGCCCTGATCGACGCATGGCAACCGTGGCGACTCAGGCACATGCGCCGTGACGTGAGTCATTTCTGGGTGGTGCGTTACCCGTGCCGAGGAGCCTATTTTCCGGGAACGCGTGCGTGCATGACGGAGCTCACGTTTCTGGCGCGCACGGACATCACCCCCGCGCCGGTAGCCGCATCGATCCTGCACGAGGGCATGCACGCGCGCATCTCCGCGATGCTCGGGGGGGTTCCGTCGCTCGATGCGGCGCACGAGGAGCGGGTGTGCCGGCGCGCGGAGCTGGCATTCGGGCGTGCGCTGCCGGTGGAGCTGGGGGAGCCCGTGATCGCGCGGGCGCTGGCGAGCCTGGAGCTCGATGATGAGGGGGTGGCGCCCGCCATCGACTGGACGGAGGCGCGCAGGAGGCAGGATGAGGCGGATCGGCGGATCTGACGGCCGATGATCGCCTCGCGGATGGACCTGACCACTGATTGCTGACTGCTGACTCCGACGTCGGGCGTCAGATATCCGACTTCGGGCGCCGACTTGAGTTTGGCCTGCGCCGAATCGGGATGTCCTCTCGAGTGACGTCAGAAGCTGAATACTGACATCAGACATCGCACCCAGCGTTTGAAGTAACGGCGGATCAATTGGGTGGTGAATTGTCGCGCATCCTCGTGAGGCCGAAGCACAGATGCGCCACTAGATCAGTCCGTGAACTCAGACTCGCGAACCGCTCGTCGGTCAGGATGCGCGCATCGTGCGCCAGCAGCAGCTGACACTCGACTTCCTTTGCCGACGCATACGCCATTTCCGCGAAACGGGCCAGGTCCCTGCGGGACCGCTTCGCGCATCCCTCGGCGAGGTTGGACGCAATGGACGCCACCGCCCGCAGGATCTGCGCACGAAGCCCCGGGTACTGGCGCGACGCCCGATCGCCGAACGCCGAATGAATGTCGAGCGCCAGCCCACTCCCTTCCTGCCACGCCACGAGCCGCTTGAAGTCTCCCATGCGCATCCTCCGATGCGAACATGGTATCAATGTGCTCGCATGCCTCCACCATCACTCCCTTGCACGCCTGTCCCTAAAAACGCAGGGTCCGACGTCCGACGTCTCTCATCGGCTTCTGACGTCACTCGAGAGGACATCTCCACCAAGCGCAATCCCAACTGTGGTCGGCGCCTGATGTCCGACATCGGACACGGACGACTGATCTCCGACCTCTGCATTCAGTAGTACGCCATCAGTTCAGACGTCACATATCTGAAACGCCTGCCGCATGGATGTCACCGGATCCCGTTTGGGTACGAACTCCTGCGCCACGAACCCCGTATACCCGAGGTCCGCGATGGCCTGCATCACGAACCGCCAGTTCAACTCCTGCGTGTCATCAATCTCGTTGCGCCCCGGAACGCCACCCGTGTGGAAATGCGCAATGTGCGCAAAGTTGTCCCGGATCGTGCGCACGACGTCGCCTTCCATGATCTGCATGTGGTAGATGTCGTACAGCAGCTTGAGCCGTGGAGAGTTCACCCCTTTCACCACCTCCACACCGAACGCCGTATGATCCGCCTGGTAGTCCTTGTGATTCACCTTGCTGTTCAACAGCTCGAGGCAGAGCGTCACCCCGTGCTGCTCGGCCAGTGGAGTCAGTCGCTTGAATCCGGCAATGCAGTTTGCGGCGCCTTCACCGTCAGCCATGCCCCCGCGGTTTCCGCTGAAGCACACGATGTTCGGCACGCCCGCCGCCGCAGCCAGGGAAATCATCCGCGTGCCATCCGCCACCAGCTTGTCGTGCTGGTCGGGTCGGTTGAATCCCACCGGGATGGTCCCGAAACCGTTCGCCATGGCGCACACCATCCCGTGCTGCTGCGGTACGCGCCAATCCTTTTCGTCGAGCAGCTCCACGGACTGGTAGCCGATGCCCTTGGCCGTCTCGCAGAGCTCGTCGAGCGGAATTTTCCCGTAGCACCAGCGCGAGATGGAATGCTTCAGTCGGCCGGACTGATTCGTACCGTGTTGCCCCAGCGCACGTAGGTCGCGCGGCATCAGCGTCGAGGCCGCGGCAAGCGCACCGAATGCGCCGAGTGCCTGGCGGCGGGTAAGGTCGGACACGTGAGCTCCGTGACGAGGGTTCCGGGAAGTACGGACAAGCACAACACATCAAATCAAGCGCCAGCGCGCGCATCGCTGCAACCCTTCGTCAGGCTGTCGCGCCACAGGGCGGCGAGCCACGAACACGAGCTGCGGCCCGTCGCCGCATTCAACGTCGACACCTACCTGGCGCCCCAGGGAACGGGTGGCGGCAACTGCTCGGCAAAGCGCCACGGTGCCAATCCTTCACGGGTAATGGCCAGCGTCTCGAGCCGCGCTCGCACCATCGCAATCGGCATGGCACCGCCTTCGAGGACCGCGTCATGGAACGCGCGATCCGTCATCTTCCCGCTGTCCACCAGCTCATGATGCAGCGCGCGAAGCTGCAACCCGCCCAGCATGTAGCCCGCCTGGTAGAGTGGCGAATAGCTGCCGTTGAAAGACCGGCGCACCTCGCCCTCGGCGTTCGCCCGCTCGAATCCCACCGTGTCCACGAGAAACTGGATCGCCTGCTCTGGCGTCATCCTGCCCAGGTGAAAATTGAGGGAGAAGATGATGCGCGCGCTTCGGTGCATGCGCCAGAACAACGCACCCACGCGGTCCTCGGCGCTTGCGTGAAAGCCGTGATCCCACAGGAACATCTCCCAGTACAGCGACTGCCCCTCGTTCCAGAACGGCGTGCTGAAGATGCGCCGGTGCGGATTGTATCGCGCCTGCATGAAGCCTTGAAGGTGATGCCCGGGGTTCAGCTCGTGAAACACCGTGGCGTGCGAGAAGTGCGGATTATTGCCGCGAAGGCTCATGAGCTTGTCCTCGTCGGTCATCTCCGCGGTGGGATACGACACGAGGATCGACTCGCCGCCCAGGAAGAACGGGCTCACCTTCTGTCGCTCGGGACTGAGCATCTCCATTCGCCAATCCTCACGCGCCAATGGCGGAATCGTCACCCAGTCGTGCGCGTCGAAGTACGCTTCCGCCTGCCGAGCCAGGTCGCGGATCATCTCCGGCTGCCGGCCTGGCTCGACGTACGTGTCCTTCACCTTCTCCATTGCCGCCTTCCAGTCGTCACCGAGCCCCATGTCGCGTGCGGCCTTCTTCACTTCGCTGAGCGAGAACGCGTACTCCCGCTCCGCGATGGAGATGAGTTCCTGCGGTGTGTATGGAATCATCTCGTGCTCGAGGTCCTCCTTCAGGCCCTCGGCGCCGATGGGGTCACCAATGATGGGGCCGTCGTTCGCGGGCCCGGCGCCCGTGCCCGGCGCTGCGTTCGCGCTACCGCGACCCGCGTTCGCGGCGGCGAGTGCGGGGGGAATGCCGACGACGCGCTCGCGGAGCGTGCGCGCATAGCGGTTGAGTGCGGAATCGGTGCGCGCGTACGGCGACTTCGCCCACCAGGTGAATTGCGGATCGTACCCTTCGTAGTAGCGGTACCAGTTGCCAACCACCGCGCGAACCGCCTCAATGTTCTCGGCGGCCCGGTTGGCGACGGTGCGTGAGACCTTCGGTGCCGCCATGCGTGGCTGCGGCATGGTGTCTGTCGTGGGCCCCGCTGTTCCGGTGCGGGTGACGGCTGGCACCTCGAACAGCGTGCGCATGCTGTCCACCTGTCGCGCGACCTGGGCCAATATGCGCGCGGCGGTGGGTGGATCGATCCCGACCAGATCGCGCCGGGTATCCTGCAGTGCGAGCAGCTTGTCGGCGAACGGGAGCAACGGTGCCGTTTCTCCACGCTTTCGGTCGTCGCGATCAAGTACGGCCACCTGGTGCTTCAACAGGTTGTCCAGCAGCACGTAGTCGGCGCGTCCCTCCTGGTTGAGCCGGCTGAAGTCGATCTCGCGCAATCGGGCGCGCCAGGACACGACGAAGTCCCGCATACGGCGGCGCTGGGCGGGCGAATCATTCGCGTCGTACCGACGCGTCAGTGACTGCTGGTCTGCCGTGAACCGCTCAACGACAGCCGCAAGGTCGCTGGATGGCCGGGCCACGAGGGGGCCAAGTCTCGGCACTGCGGCCAGCGCGTCAATGGCCAGTGGAGTGGCCCGGGGAACCCGCTGGGCGCGCGCAATGGCGGGAAGGAACGGGAGCAGCAGCAGCAGGTGCGTACGACGGAGCACGAGACCTCGTGGGGTTCGGTGGGAGCGTGGTGCGTCATGTTCCGGTATCCGCACTCGTTTGGCAAGGGCACGAAACAGCCGCACTGGACAATGGACATAGTGCGCCGTTGATTCGACTTGCATCCGCGACAACGCCGAGTCGTGGTCCTGTCCTGCGCGCGCCGTCGCGATGGGAAACAACGCGATGCAAGCGAGTGGTCGGCGGACCTCATGCGAGCGGAGGACGAGATGTCCCGTGCGATCACCTGGATTTCCGCATTGATGCTCGTGACCGCCGGACGCCTCGGCGCCCAGGGCCACGTCATGTCGCGGGACGCGACGGACAGGTTGGGTTCCGTCCATTTCACCAATTCGTGCGCACCTGCCACCGTGCCGGAATTCGAACACGCCATCGCCCTGCTGCACTCGTTCGAGTTCGGTGGCGCGATGAGTGGCTTCACGCGCGTGCTCGACATGGATTCCACCTGCGCAATGGCGCGCTGGGGCATCGCGCTCAGCCGGTGGGGCAACCCGATGACCGCCGGCAATCGCACCACCGCGTCGCTCGACGCGGGTCGCCGAGCCGCAGACGCTGCCAGCCGGGCCATGGTTCACGCGACGGACCGGGAGCGCGGTTACATCGACGCCGTCGCGCAGCTCTATGCCGACTACGAGCACACCAGCCAGCGTGCGCGCGTGGCGGCGTACGAGAGGGCGATGGCCCACGTCGTGGCGGATCAGCCGGCCGACACGGAGGCGATGATCTTTCACGCCATCGCGCTTGTGGCGGCTGCTCCCCCCACCGACAAGAGCTACGCAAACCAACTGGCTGCCGGCACGCTCCTGGAGCGACTCTGGGCAGCGATGCCCGATCATCCGGGACTCCCACACTACATCATCCACAGCTACGACGTGCCCGCGCTCGCGGGCCGCGCGCGTGTGGCCGCAGAACGCTATGCGGAGATTGCACCTTCCGCTGCACACGCGCTCCACATGCCGTCGCACACCTTCACCCGCGCCGGGTTGTGGCAGGAGTCGGTGAACACCAATCGTCGCTCCATCCAGGCGGCGCGTTCGGAGTCGGCATATGGAGAGGCGCTGCATGCCTCGGACTACAGCGAATATGCCTACCTCCAGATGCGCAATGATTCCGCGGCCCGGGCCATTGTGGCCACGCTCCCCGCGCTCGCCAGGAATTTCGATCCCAACGCCATCACGGGAGCGGCCAATGGCGTCGCGGGTTATTTCGCGCTGGCCGCCATTCCGGCGCGCTATGCGCTCGAGCGCCGCAACTGGACCGACGCCGAATCACTGACCCCCGTCGCCACCGCATTTCCGTATGCCGAGGCCATGACCTGGTTCGCGATTGCACTCGGCGCGTCGCACACGGGCCAGCTATCGACGGCGCGCGCAGCCCTCGATTCGCTCGCAACAATCCGCGATCGGTTGCGCACCGCTGGCGAGGCCTACTGGACGGAGCAGGTTGCCATCCAGCACGTGACGGCACGCGCGTGGATTGAGCTTGCAGAGCGGCATGCGGACGTTGCGGTGGCCTCGATGCGAGAGGCGGCGGCACGCGAGGACGCCACGGAGAAGAGCGCGGTCACCCCCGGGCCACTCGCGCCCGCCCACGAATTGCTGGGCGACATGCTCGCGCAACTCGGCCGTCACGCCGAGGCGCTGGCGGAATACCGCGCGTCGCAGGGCAAGGATCCCAATCGCTTTCGTACCCTGTACGGCGCAATGAACGCCGCCACCGCCGCGGGCGACACGGCCTCCTCCGCGCAGTACGCCAGGCAGCTCGAGCGCCTCACTGGCTCGTCAGGCTACAGGCGGCGCTGACCGACCCCCCGAGCCGAGCGTCCGGTACGCGATCTCGACAAATGTTCGCCCGGTGACCATTCCAGGCGCTATCATTCACGCCGACGCACCGCGCGTCGCAGGCACCGGCACGGACAGTCAACGGAGATAGCGACCGACAGTGGCAAAAAAACCCAATTACGACTTCGAGAAGCGCAAGAAAGAGATGGACCGCAAGAAGAAGAAGGACGACAAGCGCGCCGAGCGCCTGTTGCGACGCCAGGACGGCGGTGGCGATGAAGCCGAGGACGGCGAGGCAGAGCCCCAGGCCGACGGCGGCGTCTCGCCCTGACCGGTTTCGCGACCGCGATCAGCGGTTGCGCATCGCCCGGGTGAGCATGCGGTCCAGGCCGGACGCAAATGCCTGCTTGTCTCGCGGCCCATAGGGTTTCAGGCCACCCGTCTCGACACCGCTGGATCGCAGGTCGGCCATGAAGTCCCGCACGGAAAGGCGCTCACCCACGTTCTCGGTGGTGAATTCCTCGCCGCGGTGATCCAGCACGGCCACCCCCTTGGCCACGAGCGCCGCGGCGAGCGGAATGTCCGCTGTGATGGCCACATCACCGGCCTGTGCCGCTGCCTCGATGTAGTGGTCGGCCACGTCGGGCCCTCCATCCACACGCACGGCACTCGCCCAGGCATGCCCTACCGGAATCGGCACGCGCTGGTTGGCGACGAACACCGCTGACAATGCCAACCGCTCGGCGGCGCGGAATACGATGTCCTTCACGTCGCGCGGTGCGGCGTCGGCGTCCACCCAGAGATGCATGCTGCAAGGTAAGCGGACTGCGTCCGGTCTCCAGTGCCGCGCTGTCGACTGGCCGGGGGAATCACGCGGTGCAACATTGAGGAATGTCCGTGCTCGTCACCCCGCGACTCACCGTACCATCGACGACGCACGCCGGTACGTGACCGAAGGGCCTGTGCACAGCTACGCGCACTTCGGCTTCGGGTTGTACCTGGTTCGGCGTCGCGAGGACGACGTGCCGATCGGGATCTGCGGCGTGCTGCGGCGTCCCGCACTGGACAACCCCGACCTTGGCTACGCGCTCGTGCCGGAAGTCTGGCGGATGGGCTACGCGCGTGAGGCGGCGATCACCGTGCTCGCGCACGCGCATGACGACCTGCATCTCACCCGCCTGTCAGCCATCGTGTCGCCAGACAACCAGCCGTCCATCGCCCTGCTGGAGTCACTTGGCTTCCGACACGAGGAAATCACGAAGCCTCTCGCCCGGCGCCAGCCCGATTCACCTGTTCGCCATGGTGCTGTGAGCATCCTTTACCTCGTCCTGAGCAAAGCGAAGGACCTGCTCCTTCAATTGTCGTCCAGAGCGTAGCGAAGGACCTGCTTGTGGCTATGGAAAGCAGGTCCATCGATGCGCTCAGGACGACAGCGCGGCTAATAGAACTGACGAAGTTCCACGCGCGAGTTGTTCAGGTACGTTCCCGTGAACCGCACCACGTCGCCGCTCCGGAGGTTCTGGAACCGCTGCTGGTCCGCGCGACTCGCGTTGTACGGCATGGTCACCGTGAGCACCACGTTGTTGTTCGGCATCAACTCGAACCACCCCTGGTTGACGTCGACGCGACGCACCGTGCCTTGAAGTGACTGCACCTGCCCATTGCTGTTACTGCCTGAGCTCGACGACGACTGATCCACCCGCACATAGTTGGTATAGTAGCCGCCATTCTGCGTCTGCTGGATGCTCAGCGTCACCTGGTCGCCGTTCTCCAGCGATGTCACGTTGTAGTTCTGGTTGTTGTAGACGACTTGCGTCTGGTTGTCGTACGACACGCTCACGGACTGGCCGTTCGACTGCTGAAGCACGATCTGCGAATTGCGCGTATCCACGCCGCGTACGGAGCCGCTTACCTGGCTGGCTTGCTGGTTCTGGCCGCCCAGCACGCTTCCGAGTATGCTGCCGAGACCGCCCGCCTGGGAGCACGCGCCCACCGCGAGAACCATGAGCGCCGCCGCGCTTCCGCGGACCAACCGCTGGATGTTGGACATCGAAATCTCCTTGTTGAGTACCATCCAACAGGGCAATCCCGATGCCGCCACGTGTGCGTCCTCGCCGACGCTCTCGCATCAACCAGACTCGGCGCGCATATTGTTGCGTTCGCTGCGTGAGTCTCCGCCGTCACCAGTCTCCCAGTTGCAGCCCGAGTGCTGCCCGCCCATGGTGCAAGTGCGTCAGCCAGTAGTGCCGCGTCATCCATCACGCCGGTTCTCGCCGCATGGGTAAGGGGCGGCTCGAGGCGTTCAGCGACGGCGTGCTCGCGGACCGTCGCATCTCGCGCGTGCTGGCCGAGCGCGAGGAGGGGGGGTGAGCAGCTATCCGCGCGCGCACCGAGTGGGGCTTCTCGCAGTGGGCAGGATGGTCATGCGTCTTGCGGGGTGGACATTTCGCGGCGCGCTACCGGAGCTGCCCAAGTTCGTGATCGTTGTTGCGCCGCATACGTCCAACTGGGATTTTCCCGTGGGTGTCGCGGCGCTCTTTGCCATCGACCTCGAGGCCCACTGGTTCGGCAAGGCGTCACTCTTTCGCGAACCCATGGGAACCATCCTGCGGTTGATCGGGGGACGACCCGTACGGCGCGACACGCCGGAAGGCGTCGTCGCGGAGATGGCGGCGGCGGTGGCCGCTGCGCCACGGTTCGTCATTGCGCTGGCGCCGGAGGGCACGCGCCGCCAGGTCGATCACTGGCGTACCGGCTTTTACCGGATCGCCGAGGCGGCCGATATTCCGATCGTGGCCGTGTCGTTCGACTGGAGCCGCCGGGAAATCGGCATTCATCCGCCAGTGAGGGCCACCGGAAACCTCACCGCCGATGTGGCGACGCTGCAGGCGCTGTATGCGCCGAAAATGGCACGCCACCCGGCCGCGTTCTGGACCTCGCCGGCTGCCTGAAGGCACGCCACGGCCGGCCACAATAGGATTTCGCCAGCCGTCCACTAGTATGGAATGTGCCGGTACAGCAGTACCCCGATCACTCGTTCGCACGCGCATGCCCGACGACGCCATACCCTCCACCGGTCACACGCTCACGGGTGACGTGCGCACGCACGAGGCTTTTCATTCGCGCTACCTCACGCACGACCGCACGGTGATCGTCTACCTGCCGCCGGACTACGTGCCCGAGTCCGCGCATCGGTACCCTGTGCTGTACCTCCATGACGGGCAGAATGTGTTCGATCGCGCCACCTCGTTCGGCGAGGAGTGGCAGGTTGACGAGTCGGCGCAGCAGCTCATCACCGCGGGAGAGATCGAGCCGCTGATCATCGTCGGCATCTACAACACGGGTGAGCACCGGCTCGACGAATACACACCGACGCCGGAATCGGGTGCGGGACGCGGAGGCCACGCGGATGATTACGGTCGCATGCTGGTGGAAGAGCTCAAGCCGTTCATCGACGCGACCTACAAGACTCTCCCCAGTGCAGCGAGCACGGCCATGGGGGGATCATCGCTCGGCGGATTGCTCACGTTGCATCTCGGACTGCGGTACCCCACGGTGTTCAGCCGCCTGGCAGTGCTGTCGCCCTCCGTCTGGTGGGACGACCGCGTGCTCCTGCGTGAGGTGGACGCGCTTCCGCGTCACCTTCCCACCCGCATCTGGCTCGACGCCGGCACCGCCGAGGGCGTGGACACGCTGGTGAACGCGCGCGCGCTCCGTGACGCGCTGGTTGCGAAAGGCTGGACGATTGGCCACGATCTGGCGTACCTCGAGGCCGAGGGAGGCGAGCACAACGAGCAGAGCTGGAGTGCTCGTGTCGGGCGCGTGCTCACCTACCTGTTTCCACCCATCGCGCAGGCGCATCATGCACCGTGAGCACGTTCGCTGGTTCAGTTCCCGGCTCGATCGCGACATGGACCTGTTGATCTTCGGGCACGCAGGCGCGCGCGTGCTCGTGTTCCCGAGTTCCATGGGTCGGTTCTTCGAATGGGAAGACCAGGGCATGATCGGCGCGCTTGCCGAGCATCTCGAGAACGGCTGGCTGCAGCTGTACTGCGTGGACAGCGTGGACGCCGACAGCTGGTACGCCAAGCACAAGCACCCCGCAGACCGCGCCCTCCATCACGGCCGCTACGACGCCTATCTCCGCGACGAGGTGCTGCCCCTCACGCAGCACCGGAATGCCAACTCGTTCCTGATCACCACTGGTGCGAGCTTTGGGGCGTATCATGCGCTCACCTTCGCGCTGCGCTATCCGCACCTCGTGAGTCGCGCCATCGGCCTGAGCGGGGTCTACGACGTCCGCGAGGTCACGGGCGGATACACGGACGAGCATGTCTATCCGTACAACCCCGCCGAGTTCGTCCTCGGGGAAAGGGAACCAGGCCGGCTGGCGGCCATGGGGCGCATGGAAATCGTGCTTGCCATTGGGCAGGATGATCCGCTTCGCGGGAACAGCGAATACTTTTCCAGCCGACTGTGGTCGATGGGCGTCTGGCACGCGCTCCGCATCTGGGATGGCTGGTCGCATGACTGGCCGTATTGGCGCCAGATGATTCGTTCGTACATCGGCGGGCCTGACTGACGCAGGCCGTCCCCCGTCCCCCGTCTCCGTCCCCCGTCTCCGTCCCCCGTCCCCGGTACTCCCATGCTCAAGGTCGGTCTCCTCGTCGGTCGCGAATGGTCGTTTCCTCCCGCCCTCATCGAGGAAGTGGCGCGTCGCAACGAGGGCGTTGAAGTCGAGTACGTCTCGCTTGGTGGAACGTCCATGGACGAAGCCGTACCGTATGCGGTAATCGTCGACCGCATCTCGCACGAAATCGGGTATTACCGCACCTACCTGAAGCACGCGGTGCTCGCGGGCGTCACCGTGATCAACAACCCCTTCATGTGGTCCGCGGACGACAAGCTGTTCGACGCGTCGCTCGCCACCAAGCTCGGTGTCGCCAGCCCGAAGACCATTGCGCTACCCAACAAGGACTACATCCCGGGCATCAAGCACGACGAGAGCCTCCGCAACCTGAAGTATCCGTTCGACTGGCAGGCCATCGTGGATCACATCGGTCTTCCGTGCATCCTCAAGGATGCCCATGGCGGTGGCTGGCGTGACGTCTATGTGTGCCGCACGATGGACGAGTTGATTGCCAACTACGATGACTCCGGTCTGCTCACGATGATCGTGCAGGAGTTCATCGAGTGGGACCAGTTCATCCGGTGCATGTCGCTGGGCCAGCGCGAGGTGCTGTGCATGAAGTACGACCCGAAGCATCGTCGCTACGTGCCGGAGGAGGATCACCTCACGCCGGAGCTCGAGGCGCGCATCAAGAAGGACAGCCTCACACTCATGCGCGCGCTCGGCTACGACATGTGCTCGCTCGAGTTCGCGGTGCGCGACGGCATTCCATACGCCATCGACTTCATGAATCCGGCGCCGGACATGGATATCAATTCGCTCACCCCGCACTACTTCGAGTGGGTGCTCAATGGCATGGCCGATCTCGTCATCCGGCTGGCCAAGGCCAATGCGCCGCACCGTGAATTGGCACGCGGCGAGTTCCTGCTCGGCCGACGCGAAGGCACCGCATGACCGGCACCGTTGTCGTCCTGAGCGAAGCGAAGAACCTGCTTCTGGCCCGCTAGCATGCTGCGCGACGGCATAGACCAGTACCATGCCCTGCTCACCGACGACATCGCCGGTGAGACGCAGCGGCAGCTCGACGACCAGCTGCGCCATCGCGGCCTGTTTTTTGGTGACCGCCCCCTCTGCACCGTGCTCCGGCCGCGCTTCCTCTCGCCCTCGCAGTATCGATTCCTGCAGAAGCGCGGCGCCGTGATCCTGCGCGCCTTTCGCACCGCGCACCAGGCCGCACTCGGCGACGAAAAGCTCCTTGCCCAGTTCCGGCTCATGGAGTGGGAGCACCAGCTGGTGC
Organism: Gemmatimonadaceae bacterium; assembly: GCA_043758185.1. Lineage (GTDB taxonomy): Bacteria > Gemmatimonadota > Gemmatimonadetes > Gemmatimonadales > Gemmatimonadaceae > AG11. Next base: position 14,173 of record JAYVNZ010000292.1, read on the forward strand.
ACGTGAAGACCGGGTTCCGCGACGCGAGCCCCGTGTCGCGGCTCGACGCATTCTTCGTGGCGGAGTCTGGCGGGATGAAGTTCACGGAGTACAACGCGGAGACGCCGGCGGGCGGCGGCTACAACGACGTGCTGACCGAAGTGTTCTACGGGCTGCCCATCATGCGGGAATTCCTGCGCGCATGGGACATCCATCCGCTGCCCGCGCGCCACAACGTGCTGCACGCGCTCCTCGATGCCTACGAGCAATGGTCCGGCCGTCGCGACCGGCCCGGCATCGCCATCGTGGACTGGTCCGACGTGCCGACGCAGAGCGAGTTCCTCCTGTTCCAGGACTACTTCACGCGGCAGGGTATTGCGTGCGACATCATCGATCCGGGTGAGTTAGCGTACACGAACGGTGTGCTCAACGGGCCGCAGGGCAGGATCGACCTGATCTACAAGCGCGTGCTGCTGCATGAACTGGTTGAACGCGGCGGGCTCGATCACCCCATCCTGCGCGCCTTCCGGGACGGAGCGGTGTGCATGGTCAATCCGCCCGCGTGCAAGATCCTGCACAAGAAGGCCAGCCTCGCCGTGCTGCACGACGAACGCAATTCCTACCTCTTCAGCAA